>JBFJXT010000214.1:0-3941 GCA_041623015.1 Thermoplasmatota archaeon
ATGCACGGTCCATCAAATCAGATTCAGTTGACGGGGAATTTGCGGATGACTGTGTACGATATGGACCTTGTTTTAGATCATCAAAACGGGTCCGTCAAAGTGGGGACGGGGAATCAACAAGCAAGTCGATCTCCAAGTAACACCGCCTTGCCGAGTATTCTTGAGGAGCGGGTACAACGGAAGGCACACCTCACGTTCATGGATGCAGTGGTGACCATTCAACATCAAGGAGGTCAATATCACGCGCATGTGCGCGACGGGGGCGTCTCAATTGAGGGGAATTCCACTTTTGATTACGCAATCGGAACAGTTCGATATGCAGGCTCAACCCTTGATATGGGAGGAGAAGCGCTGCACGTCTCGGGTCACTGGCAAGGCTCCCTAGGGCTCGGGAAAGGGGGGCACGTGATTCACCAAACCATGGTTGGCACTGCATCTAACGTGGCCATTGATGGCGTGGATGTTTCCCCGGCTACCACCGTGGTTGCGTCCCCTCTGGCTAATTCACTGGGGTTCTGGGTGGGTGCCATTCCATTGGGGTTGGCGGTGTTTTTTGGGGTTATCATGAGACTTCGGGGACAGCGCATGGATGCCAACACGTTGGTAACTGCTGCAGCGTGGGCTCTTGAGGAGGGTCAAGGTGGGCGCGCCGTTCGATGGTCCAAGCGTGCTTTTGAGAAAGACCCAGCCCAAGATACTGCCATTGTGCACGCCGTGGCACTCATGAAAAACGGCAAATCGGACGATGCGATTGCTCTATTGGATCAACACCGCATGGCGCACGGGGATGCGGATGGCGAAATTGAACTGGCATTGGGTTTGGGTTTGATGAAGGAGAACCCCGAGGTGGCACGCCGACACCTTCGGGCGGCGCTCCGAACCAATCCTAGCTTGGCATCAGTGCTCAGTGGGAGTGCTGTTTCTCATGATTGAGTGGTTCGTGTGGGCCTTTGCTCAGGTCCAGGAGCCCCGCCGGATTCATCCCACGAGGCGACGAATCCTGGCGATTGTTGAAGCGGAGCCCGGGATTACCTTGACTCAATTACGATCCCATGTGGGATGTTCTTGGGGAACCATACATTATCACACGCAAAAATTGGAGCGCCAGGAACAGGTTCGCTCAGAGCCCGTGGGGCGCAGCCGGCGATTCTTTCTGGGCTCTACATCGGATGATGCCAGACGGGGAGTTGCGGCGCTGAGGACGGGTCGAATTCGCGAGCTGGTTCAAGCAATCCTAGATCGGCCGGGGGCTGTTCAGAAGGAATTGACGGGGGATTTGAATCTGAGTCGGAAAGTGATGCGTGGTTACGTGGATCACCTCGTGGATGCGGGGTTGGTCCTGGAGCGTCATCATCCACGAACCCGCACCTATCACCCCACGGATGCGTTGCATGCTTTGTTGGAAGAGCCAGAGCTGCTACAGACTGCCTAGGTAGTGTCTGCTCCGGTTCCGTTGGATGCCAGATTGAGGCTTAGTTGTCAACGGGTGTACGACGCGTACTTACTCGTAGTTGAGCGCCTCGACGGGTTGAATCTTGGTGGCTCGGCGAGCGGGCAAGTACCCGGCGACGATGCCGGTGAGGATGCCAACACCAACTGCAATGCCAATCCAGCCGTAGGGAACGATGAAGGTGCTCTCGTTTCCAAAGAACGCCGCAACCATGGCGGCGCCGGCGCCGAGGCCCACGGCGATGCCGGCGATGCTGCCAACGAAGCCGATAATCATGGACTCCACCAGGAACAACCGAAGCACGTCTCGGTCGAGGGCGCCGATTGCTTTCATGAGGCCGATTTCTTTGGTGCGCTCGGTGACACTGATGAGCTGAATGGTGGCAATCATGATGCCGCCAACCAGAAGGCTGACGCCGGCGATGCCTGCCACGAAGATGGTCACTTGGTCAAAGGCGACGCCGATTTGCTGGGTGATGTCGCTGGCGGTGGCCACAAGAATCAGCACGTCTAGGTCGGTGAGGAGTGTGGTTGCGTCGCTGCTGTCTTGCATGTAGTCGTTGACGGCGTCGCGAACATCGTTGATGTCCACGCCCTTCTTGGCGATCACGGTGAATCCATCGAAGACGCGGTCACTGCTGCCGCTGCTGGGGCTGTCCCGGAAGGTCATGTAGAAGGGGTCCAAGGGCACGTGTGCGGCGCCGTTGCCGGTGCCAAAGAGTGATTCTTGGAACACGAGGATGCCTGCAACGGTTACGTCCCGGGTGGAGTTGTCTGGGAAGGTCACCACGATGCCGTCGCCAACCGCGAGGCTGGGCTCGGTGGCGGTGGGTGGGTCGGCGCCTAGGGCAAGGGCTAGATTCCAGCCGAGAACAATTTCGGGGGCACCGTCGGTGAACGGGCCGCCCGTATGGTAGAGCTCGGCGTGGCGAACGTCATCGGCGTCACTGTTGGTGGCGGTGAGTTGTTGAAAGGGGAGGGCACGGGCGTCGGTTCGTAGGGTTGTGACGGCGACGTTTCCGCTGGCAATCACCCGTTCTACGCCGTCGATGTCCGCGAGCGCTTGGCGATCCGTTTCGGTGAAGACGGTGCCAAATTGCCCCGCGTCGGGGGGTCCGTTTTGATTGGCGGCGCTGGCGGCGGTGACGAAGATACTGCGGTCATCAATTTCGTCGAATTGGCTCGTGATGCTGTATTCGAACGCGGCGCTGAGGCTGACGATGGCGATGATGCTCCCGATGCCAATCAGGACGCCAATGATGGTGAGGAGGCTGCGCAATTTGTGGCCCCAGAGATTTTGCAGGGCCATGCGAGTGGATTCGCCGGTTCTCATGTGCCACCTCGAAGGACGTCGGTCTTGTAGATTTGACCGTCGCGCACGTGCAAGATTCGGTCCGCGTATTGGGCCATGTGAATATCATGGGTCACTTGGACGATGGTGCGGCCGGCTCGGTTGAGGCTGCGAAACAGGTCCATGATTTCTTGGCTGGTTTTGCTGTCCAAGTTGCCGGTGGCTTCGTCGGCCAGGAGAATCGGGGGGTTGAGGGCAAGGGCGCGGGCAATGGCGACTCGTTGTTTTTGGCCGCCGCTCATTTCGTTGCTGCGGTGGTAGGCGCGATCCAGGAGGCCCACGGCTTCAAGGGTGCGAAGGGCGCGGACTTTGCGCAAGCTTCGCTGCATGCCGGATATTGCCATGGGAAGCATGACGTTTTGCAGGGCGGTGGCGCGGGGAAGCAAGTGAAATGATTGGAATACGAACCCAATGGTGCTGCGGCGAAGCAAGGCGCGTTCCTTGTCCGTAGCTTTTGTGATTTCTTGATTTTGAATGCGGATGCGGCCGCCGGTGGGGCCGTCGAGGAGGCCGAGCATTTGCAGGAGCGTGGATTTTCCACTGCCACTGGGTCCCATGATGGTGACAAATTCGCCTTTCTTTATGTCCAGGTCGACGCCGCGGAGGGCATGGACGGCGTTGGGGCCTGCTCCGTACACCTTCTGTAATTTTCGAGCCTGGAGTGCGTAGGCGGTCATTTTCATGTTCCTTTGGTTCGGTTTCTATTCAAGGCTTCGATTTTGGCTTAGGGGCCCGACCCGCCGGGGCCGGGAGTGACAACGCCGCTGTCCACGTTGACGGTGCGCATCACTTCGATTGGCATGGCGTGCTTTTCTGTCAGCTTGGCGCGCACCCTGCCTTTGTCCAAAAACACGAGCGCGCCGAGGACGTTTGCGTTCATTTCAGAGAGGGTGGACAGGAGGGCGTCGAGAGTGCCGCCGGTGCTCAGAACATCGTCGACCACGACAATGCGGTCGTTGGGGCTGACGTCGTTGATGTGCAGGCATGCTTCTCCGTAGCTGGTTTCGCAGTAGGCCACCACTTCACCGGGCAATTCGTAGCGCCGCTTTCGTACGGTAAGGATGGGTAAGCCGGTTTCGAGGCCCAATGCCACCGCCAGCGGGATTGCCATCGCTTCAGGGGCCAGCAGGACGGTTGCGTC
>JBFJXT010000215.1:0-3941 GCA_041623015.1 Thermoplasmatota archaeon
AGAATCGCTGCACCATAGCTTGTAAGTCGGGGGTGCTCATGTCTGGGGCTTCCGCGTGGACTTCGCAATCGATGCCGTGGAGCAGGCCTTCTTCCAGGTAATCGGCCAGGACTTTGTGGCTTGGAAACCAGAGGGCCATGCGACCCATCCATTGGTTCAATAGGGTACGGCAGGCTTCCTGTTGGCGCGCGACGACGGATGGGTCTTCCACGATGGCTGCGTGCTTTCGGTGTAGCCCTAGAACGCCGTAGAGTCGGAGGTTATCGGGGTTGAATGGACTTGGTAACGCCAAAATTTCCGTGTCCTTGGGAAGGCCACACATGCGCTGGTGCATTTCGAGGGGTGCCAAGGTGCCGGAGATGTGCGTGGTACTGGCCATTTCTCGAAGCCAGGAAAGTCGACTGCTGGGCTCTAGAAGGTATGCTTCCACCGAGGGCCGGGGTTCTCTAACCGCGAGGCGCACATAGGGTAAGTCGCGGCAGCTTCTCCAGAATCGAAGAAATGCCCCGACGGTTCCCAAGTACGAGCGCGGGAGGCGTCCTGCTTGGCGCTTGTGTTCTCGGATCGCGTTGCCCCAATCCTCCATGTCGTCGGCGATTCTGTCCAATACGGGGCCGATGGCACCGGTGCCAAGCATCAACGCTTCATCTAGGGCGTCGGCGGGCATCCAGCCGTCTTCCCGTTCGGCTGCGTGCTCATCTGCCAAGTCTCGTAGGGTTCGGTGGAGGAGCGTGATGAAACTGGTTGCCAGGACTCGGCCGGCGAGGAGCGGGTCTTGTGCGGCTTCCGCTTCCTTCAGGGCGCGCTCAAGGGTGTTGAGGGTCAAACGGGGGCTGTGGTGGGTTCGGGCCGCTTCTGGGAGGTTGTGGGCTTCGTCGACGACCAAATGGACCATGTCTGGGGAGACACCCATCCAGCCAAGGAGGGTGCCACGTAGATTATCGTCGATCATGAAGATGTAGGGGACAACGACTGCTTGGGCTTCGGGCATCAGAAGTTTGAGTCCTTCATAGGCACAGGATCCAGCTTGAGAGACCTTGTCTGCCAAGGACGCCCCGTCGTTGCTGTGTGTTTCGATGAGTGCTTCGATGGGGCCGGGGCCATCCTCTAGGAGTTTGAGGTAGTAAGGGCAGGCTCCTTTGACCGATTTGCCCGAGGTTTGCTCTTCAAGCGCTTTCTTCTTGGCGTCGGAGCAGAGTTTTCCCAATTCCTCTGGGGTGCCGTCCTTGAATCGCTCGTCGTCTCGAAGCAGGGGGCAGCTGTGTTTTCGGCCCATGAAGGGAATCAACAAGCCCGGATTTTTGCCGGCGGCTCGAAGGGCGGCGTGCTCCTTGACAACTTGTGCTTGCTGGCTGTTGGTCCGGGTGAGGTAGACCAATTTTTTGCCGTCTGCTCGGTCTGTAGAGGCGGTGAGCGCGCAGATGGTTTTGCCGATGCCTGTAGCCGCTTCTACCACCAGGTGGCCGTTGGTGGTTTGAGCTTGAACGATGGCGTCAAGGAGCCGTTGCTGGCCAGGTCTTGGAGCATACGGCAGAGATGCCACAGCCCCACATGGCTGCGAACATGCAAAAGAGAGGGGAAGGGGGAAGTGAAAGTACTCTGGAGCGTGCGACTACGCCTAAATCTGGTGGGGTGCAGACGCCTGACGCACAAGGACGCCAATGTCTGAGTCCATCCCAAAATTGGCTATGCTTAGATCTGACGCGAAGCCCACATGTCGTCGGGGAGTTGATTGTACACATCAGATTCTTGCGGGCGGGCCTTGCGGCGGCGGCGAATTTCCCGCTCTTCCTCGGACATCACAAACACTTGGCTCTTCTTGAACAACCAATAGTGTGTGCGCCACTCGCGGCCATCATAGAGCGTCGTCTCCTCACGCTCCGTCGTCAGCATACCCTCTTCTTCGAGGATATAGAATAGCTGCCGATCCTCCGGTTCCAAGACGTTGTCAATGACGCGGTCGTCGAAGCCGAAAATGTCCATAACGAAATTCGCGTCTCGCACGGCATCCTCCTCCGGAATACCGATACGATTGCTAATGGCCATGGCCAAGTCTTCCAGAGTTAGAATACGTAGTGTCATGTGTCCCTCCTGTCGGCGCCAATGTCGCCGAGGTCGCGCCCCATCCTCTGACTCCCGTACTATTTAAGAATTGTTTGTCACCAGGGTCGGATTGGGCGCCCAGTACAATCGTTCGTCGTACCTGAGCACCTGAACCGATTCCCCAATGACCTCGCTAGGCGGCACCAAGACCGTCTCGGTACGGAACGAAACTGGATCAAGAACCTGCACGCCGGAGTCATCCACGGAGACCTTCACCGCCTCTTCTAGCAGCTCAGGCCCGCCGAGGCGCTTGAGTTTGTCCTCATGAATGCGGTCCCGGCGATGATCAACCAACGACAAAACCGACGGCTTTCCTCCCTTATTGACCGCCACGATGGCGTAGGGTCGGTGATCGTGTTCTACGATGTCGCCAACACTCAACAGGTGAATGCGAACCAGGAACGTCACACGGTAGAGATCTTCTCCCTCACGGCGACCCACGAGCTTAGCGGATTCATGCACCGTTGCGCCGAGTCGATCCTTGAGGATGCGACTCACGTTGCGCGCGGCGTCAATGTCTCCTATGTAGTAGTCATGGCCGCCGTGCATCGGTCCATCCTTACTGAGGAATGCAAACCGGTTTCCGCCGTCAAGTTGCCTCTCCAGGTCTTTGGCGACAATCTTGTGGGCCGTCTCCTGTTCGTCCTCTCGAACGTCTCGATCGGTGGCGCGGAATTGGATAATGGCCGCGTAGTAACCGCCAGACATGCGGCTGCACCGCTCACAGACGCTCTTGATTCGGCGCAACTGAATGCTGCCATTTTCAGTCAAAGGCACGCCCTCAACGGTGCCACGCATCTCAATTTCATATTGGAAGGTGCGCTCGTCCAATTGCTTGCAATCGGACATTATCAACGGGTTATCCACGCGTTGGTGGACCAGAACTGCGCCCCGGGCCGCCTCGTCACGCACCCAGTCCTCGGGGGCCTCGCCGGCATCATGCCAGTGAGAGCCAATTTTGCGGGCCCCACAGTGGGCACAAAGCTCAACTTTGACGACCTCAGGCATCGACATGAGGGGCGTGGTGCGCACAAAGCACGGCGGGCAGGAACCTCCGATGAGGTGCTCAACTTCATTGCCACATTCAACGCAGAGCATGGTCACATCAACAGCATGTATTGGGCATGCGGGACCCCTTCAACGGTTTGTACATTCTCAGGATTCACAAGGCCGATGTCAATGGCGACTCTGATCGCCTTCTCGCCGACCAAATTTGCCATGGTGCACTGCCCCAGGCCAGCCCTGAGCGCGGCTTCGTCAGCTTCCTCGCCACCATAGAACTGCTCGGACACATCCAAGCGACGGTCGCCCTCTCTGAAGCTGGAACCCAGCAAGTCGGCGTCACAGACCGCCAAGAGACGCTGGACGCCCTGTTGGTAGGAGTGGACCGAGAACATCTTGGGCGCGCGACTTCCGTCTTCTAGATGGAACTATGGGTTCAGGGGCGCGTAGGTTCCGCTGCCACCCTTAGCGTACACCGAGTTGTTACGGCGCAGCGTTTCCAAGGATTTTCGTGCCTCGGCAGTGGGGATGTTTTGACGTTCTGCCTCTTCCATAATGTCTTCCTCGCGGGCAAAGCCCTTCTCGGAGGCGCTTGCAAGAGAGCGAATGATTTCTTGCATGACGCGCACACGGTCGTGTTGGCTGTGGCTCACACCAGTGGCGATGACATCGATGTCAAATTTGCCGGTTTCCCGGTCTACGCCGACGCTTTGCAGGTAGTACTCGACGATACGAATGCCCCGTTCCGCGTCCTCGATGGTGGCTTCCTGGGACAAACGGATGCGGGCAGAGGCCTCTGCCAGGCGCACGAACGCTTCCAATTGACGCGCCGTGAA
>JBFJXT010000216.1:0-3929 GCA_041623015.1 Thermoplasmatota archaeon
GCGTGCTTCGTCAAGCCATTGGCCGTCTCATCCGAGGTCCCGATGACAAAGGCACTGTGGTGATCTTAGATGAGCGGTCTGTCCGCTTCCGTGGCCGCCTCGAGCGGCTGCGTTTTATCGACGATGTACGGGAGGCAACAGACAATCCAGAGCCTCTTGTTGAGGGGTTCGTAGCTGCGCATAGCTTACGCTCCCCTTCAAGCGGAAATTATATCTAGAGATGGGAAGTCATCGGAATTAGGAAGCTAGCAGGCTGGTACCTTTTGAGTGCATCCCATCCCCTCCTCGTGAGGCCAGCCTCGCTTCCTTTTATTCACGGCTCCCAGCGGAGCCCCTAACCGGCCCTGAGGGCCAATTAAGACGCCGCCACAGCGCCGTTTAGGACACGTCTGGGTCGTCGAGGCCCCAGCGGTGTTTCTGGGCCACGTCGTAGTTGCGAATGGCCACGTAGGTGCCGCGTTCGCTGACGGATTGAACCTTGGAAAGGTCCGCGTCACCCAGTTCCATGTCTTCGAACTTGATGACGTCCTTCAGGCCGCCGCGTTCGGAGGGGAGGTTCATGGACAAGCTGACAACTTTGCTGCTGCCCGCCACCGGCATGCCGAGGGCGGTGAGGACGTCGAGGCTCTTGCCTGCGTCAATGTGGTCGAGTACGGATCCGTTGCGAATCGGGACGATCTTGAATTCTTTCATGGGGATTCTCCGAGAATGTGTGCCAGCACACTCATCCTCACGGGGACGGCGTTGCGGGCTTGTTCAAAGTACTTGGCTGAAGGAAGACTGTCCACGTCGACGCTGATTTCGTCTACGCGGGGAAGAGGATGCATCACGATGGCTTTGCTATGGGTGCGTGAGAGCAAATCACCGTTGACGACAAGGCGGCCGGAGCCGGAGGCGCTTTCGGTGGCACTCATGCGTTCTTTTTGCACACGCGTCACGTAGAGCACATCACAATCCGTTGCGGCATCCTCAAGGGTTGCCGTATCGACGCGACCATTGCCTACGTCATCGGGCAATTCTAAGCCAGGGGCAGGGACCGCAACCACGGACGCGCCGAGATCGTGCAGGGCAGGAACCAGGCTGTGGACGGTACGACCATAGCGAAGATCGCCCATGACGGCCACTTTGCGGCCCTTCAGATTACCTAGGTTCTGGCGCATGGTGTACAAGTCCAGAAGCGTCTGTGTGGGGTGCTCGCCGGCGCCATCGCCCGCGTTTACCACGGGAATGTCGCTGACGGCCGCCGCGCGCTCCGCTGCACCCTTTTCGGGGTGTCGCAGGACCAGCAAGTCGCCATAGCCACTAAGCACCCGCACCGTGTCCTCCAGGGATTCACCCTTGACACTGCTGGTGCTGCCACCATCGGCAAAACCAATGATGCGGGCACCAAGGCGATGGGATGCCGTTTCGAAGCTCAAGCGAGTCCTGGTGCTTGGCTCGAAGAAAGCGGCGGCTACGATTTGATCATGCAGGAACCGCATGCGCCCATGGGGGGCGGCTGCAAATTCTGCGGCCGTGTCGAGAATGGCGACGATTTCCTTGGTGGAAAGGTCCCCAATGCGAGTGAGGCTGCGGCCCTGCATGCTCATGTTTAGGCGTCCAGGATTCGGCTCATGTCCTCACGGCGACGGCTGCCGGGACCTTCCTTGCCTTTGCTGAAAAATTTTCCTTGCAGGTTCTTGAGCCAGATTGGCGTGATGAAGGTGGTCAGCATCACGACCAGGATCACGGCGGTGTATTGCCAGTTGACAATGAGGCCAGTGCTCAAGCCTAGGGCAGCGAAAATCAAGCCCACTTCACCACGAGGGGACATGCCGACACCCACGACGAGGCGGCTTGCGCCTGCGTTCTTCGTAACACCCCAGCCACAGGCCAGTTTGGCGGCCATGGCGACGATGGTCATGGTAAGACCGATGAGGAGCACAGCGGTGCCGTTTCCATCCATTTGGGTCAAGTCGACGCGCATACCCAGGGTCACGAAGAAGAAGCTCACGAAGATGGCCGCAATGGGGCGCAGATCTTCGAAGATCTTGTGGGAGTGCTTGGTTTGGGCCAGGATGAGGCCACCTGCGAAGGCGCCCACGATGTCAGCCAAGCCGAAGACGGTGGCGAGGTAGGCCATGAGCAAGGCGAAGACAATCGCCATAGCAACCGGGAATCCCTTCACTTGGAATTTCTCAACACCAAGATCGTAGAGCTGTGGGATGAACCGAAGTCCAACCAAGAGACTCACAACGAGGAAACCGATGGCCTTGGCTGCGATGATGGTCAGTGCCAATGCGTCCACGGCGGTGCCTTCGATGGCTGCAGCGACCATGGCTGCGATGATGGCGAGGATAATCAAGCCCGCAATGTCGTCGATGACCGCGGCGCCGAGAATGATCTTGGTTTCATTGGTGTCCAACTTGCCCATGTCGCCAAGCACACGAGCCGTGATGCCGACGCTGGTGGCGGTAAGGGTTGCACCCACGAACAAGTGAAGTAAGTGGTTGCCAAGGGCATCATTTGCTACCTGCCAAGGCTCCCAATACGCTGAAAGTCCCCAGCTGAAGCCGAAGCCAACCGCGAAGCTGGCCACAACACCAATGACGGCCACGATGAGGCTGCTGGCACCCACGCGCGTCAACTCCTTGACGTCCGATTCGAGACCCACTTCGAACAGAAGCAGAATCACGCCAATGGTTGCCAAGGCACCGAGGATTGCAATGGCGTCAATTTCCTTGCCGTTCTTCTCAATGAACGACGCGAACTTCGACTCCGCAACTTGCACCTCGTGCTCCGCCTCCGCAATCATCGTTGCGTTCGAGGTCATTTGAGCATGCACCAACACATCACGGGCGTGGTGAAGGTGCTCCTCCTCATCATGCAACTCGTTTTCCTTGCCAAAATCTGGCATGCCAATAAAGCCCCCAAGCAAACTCGCCCCGAGGACAATACCAACGAGCAATTCACCCAAAACCGAGGGTTGCTTGAATCGCTCCGCCACTTCACCGCCCAGCTTAGCGCCGAGGATGATGATCAGGATACTCAGGAGAATCGGCTCCGGGCCACCAGACATTATCGTCGCCGAGCCAAAGGCCTCCAAAAAGGGTGCCGCCCCCAAGCAACCCCCACAAACCCCCAACAAAGCACCACATGACGCAGCGGTTATGTACCGGACTATGGTCGGCGACTCCGTCCCCGGACCTCGAGGGCTGGTAGTCTAGGGGTTATGACATCGCTTTTACAAGGCGAGGATCGTCGGTTCAATTCCGACCCAGCCCACTCCCCAAAAAGGGACACCCCGAATGCATGTCGTGTTCGGCTCATCCGCCACCAAAAAGCCCCCTAGTGTAGTGGTCAATCATCTGGGATTCTGGTTCCTGGGACTGCGGTTCGAATCCGCAGGGGGCTATGAACCGAGACGGTGGTATTCGTACCGCTCGTGGTATTCGAACCGCGAGTGCTGCGAGTGCCGCCGCCTCGTCTTCGTCAAACGTAGGCGAATTCTTCCGAGTTTTGTGTCTTAGTGGACCTCTTTGCAAGCCTTGTTAGCTCTAGGACTTTGTCGAGTTCGCTGCGGTCAATCAACCCATTCTGGAACTTCCAAAATGTGGCTCCGAGCTTCTCCATGGGCGTCTGCGTGGCGCCCTTGCTTCCCGGCAATACGTCCCGGCGCTTGAGGCGATCCTTGAGGCTTGGCTTGTTGTAGTGCCTTTGGAAAACTTCCTCGGTGACACCGAGTTGAAGCATGGCGAGCTTCGGGTTCTCTAGGCCGATCAGGGTGCCCGTGGAGTGCCGGAAAACGTGCGTGGTCACGCGCTTGTTGACTCCGGCCATGGCCGCTGCTCGTTTCAGGCACCGGTTCAACCACTGCATGCTCATCATTCGACCGTCCGGGCTGATGAAAAGTGGCGTGTCCCGGCCTCGCCAGATGCTGGCGTCTTGGA
>JBFJXT010000217.1:0-3928 GCA_041623015.1 Thermoplasmatota archaeon
AAGCAGGGGCGCATCCTGATGAGTAGGGGTGGCGTCGAAAAGGGTCCGGCCGGCAAATACGGTTGGAATGAGGGGCACCAACAGAAGGAATGCCCCTTGCACATGTCCTCGGGTCGTCGTGCTGAAAGTGCGGCCCGCTTGGAGGAGGTCTAGGTCAATGGGCTTCAAGACGAACGCCACGAGCGCACTGCCAACCAGTACACCCGTGAGGATGTATTCGGCGCGACGAAGGCCGGACCAGGCTTCCCTGGCCACATCTACCAGTCGGGGGTCCCGGCTGTATGCTACCAAGTGCCAAGTTTTCATGCCGCCCGTTACGATCAAACCAAGGCACGCCAAGGCAATCACGGGCAGAACAAACAGGTATGGGCTGGCATTGGGGTCATTGGCGGGCAGGGCAAGCATCAAGCGGACGCTGCCCACGGCGAGAACCGCCAGAAATCCAAGGTTGATCCAATGCAAACCGACGAAGTGCCGGGCACGATCAGCGATGGAACGGGGTGCCTCATCTTGACGCCTCAGCAAGGCGTTGCCCGTGGCTGCAGCACCCATGATGCCCAAGAGCAGAATGGCGAGGGGCCCCACGAACACACTGGCGACAGCCTCTCCATTGCTAATGAGTGACGTAATGCTGAAAATCGCGCTACGGGCCGAGTCCACCGCCTGGTAATTTGGCCATGCCGAGTGTATGAGTCCCACGAGCAAGTATACAGACGCAAACAACCCAAGGGCGGGAAGGATGCGGTGCAGGGGACGACGCTGACTCAAGAGCACAGCGGCGATGGTCGTGCCAAGCGCTGTCAGGATGCCAGTGAGGGCTACGAGATTGCCGCCTGCGGATGGGGTGTTGGCAAAGCCCGATTCGAGATCTTCTGGCTTCAGAAACGTCTCTACTTGGCTGGCAGAGCCAAGGGCGAGGCCCGCCATGGCGAGGCCTGCGGCTAGAATCACCCACGCAATTCGCAGAGACGGCGCCATGGCGCTTCGAGCCACCGTTTTGGGCTTAAGCATTGCCGATGAACGGCTCGACTATGGCCCCGTTTTCCGCCCCTATGGCTGGAGGGTTGTAGGGGGCATTTGGCCAAGCAACTCCATCTCGAAGTCGCTGCCGGCCGTGACGCGCAAGCCATCCCGAGCGGCCACCGTTGGAACCCCGGTGCGGTCCGTGATGCGCTGGGCCCAGGTTCCGGGGTCGCCTTCTTTGAGGGTCTTGTAGCCAAAGTGGGTCAGCAGAAGCAATCGGGGCTTGATTTGGTCCGCCAGCATCTCCACGTCATCGGTGCACATGTGCCACGGGACGCGAGCGGATCCGCCACGGGTCATTTGGCACACCACGACACGGCTGCCCTTGTGCCAGTCGGCAAGGCCATCGTAGTATTCAGTGTCGATGATGTAGCTGAATTGGCCGTGGGTCAAGCGCATCTTGAAGCCCACCGTGGCGGGGTCCGAGTGCAGTTGCTTGGTCGCCTCAACATCATACATGCCGTTGAGGTGAACTTTGTCTCCCGCTTCCACTTCATGGCAATTTGCGACCATGTTTTGGTGGAAGGGGCTGATGACGGGGCCCAGGTTTCGACCATCGGGAAGGCGTTCGCCACTGGTGACACTCTTGGCGGCCACGAGGGTGCCTTTCTTGTCCAATCCGCCCCGGGTGATGCCTTCCAACAACACCACTGCGTCGGTGCAGTGATCGGGGTGGCTGTGGCTGACCAAGATGGAATCGGTCTTGGTGGGGTCGAGGCCGTAGCGGTGCATGTGCACCAAGGAGCCGGGGCCTGGATCGATGTTACAGCGCAGGCCTCGGTCTCGAATGTAGAGGCCGCCGGTTTGGCGGAGCTGGCTGATCGTCGTGAACCGGCCACCGCCGGTCCCCAGGAATGTCAGCTCGGTCACAAAGGTTCACGACGCTTACGACCCTCGTGTCCTGTTTAGCGGTTTCCGAACGGCCTGTGGTCCCATGGAGTCACTTGGTAACCCTGAAGGCTGGGGCGGGATTCGATGGCTCCTATGTTGGAACCGCTCTACTTTGGCTTGGGTGCCGTCATTTCGGGCCTTGGGGTCTGGGGATGGATGCGCCGAACGCCACAAGAAGCGGCTGCACCAAGAGAGCGCTACCAATTAACCACGGGGTGGCGAGTCTCTGAATTTGATGACCCGGTCCTCGTGGTGCGCGACATTCAAGGCGTTCAGGTTCCCGCCGGCGCCAAGGTGCTCGCGTCTGGCCTGGTGGATTCCAGTGTTCAAGCGGGGTGCGATGTTCGCCAAGCCGCCGAGGTGCGCGCCGAATTTGTCCTCGATCGTGCCCGCGGCCGCGCCCTGCTGTGGTTCGGAGGCGCCAGAGAGGGCTCCATGGGGCTCATCACCACCGATGCAACCCTCGTAGCTCGCCTGGAAAATGAATTCAAGAGCCTCTGGGACAAAGCAGAGCCCTACGTGGAGCGCTACAAAATCGCCGAATTATCTGGCCGCACCGGCGTCACCGTGGAAACGGAAGGCGAGGTGCAGGAAGTGATTCCATGGCGAGACCAATGGATGATGCGCCTAACCGACCAAGGCCACGTTCTGGGTGTCTTGGTGCCAAAGGACCCAACGGCCTTGGAAACCCAGCGGGTCCGCGTCAAGGGCCGCCTGGAAAAGGACCGAGGCGGGTATGTGGTGCTTCGCGCCGAAGACGTTCGCTCCGTCATGTAGGCGAATTCCTTCCGTTGGCGCCCCCATCGACGAAAAACCCTCCCTACGCAACCCTTTCATATCGCGAGGGGGACTGTAATTTGATGCGAACGATGCTCATGGTGGCCTTGGCCATCTCCTTGGCCGTTCCGGCAACGACTGCAGCCGACGACGAATGTGACGAGCCCTGTGGCTACATCGTTCCCATCATTGACTTGGACTTCCCTGACAAGCAATTGTGTGGAGGCTCCGGTCTCGTGTTCACCGGTGACAGCGAAGGTGCCGACTGCACGGCAGTCCCGGCCATGGCCGAATCCATGGTGATTGATGGCACCTTGACCTGGTACTATGATGCCAGTGAAGAGCCCCCGTACCCGAAGGCTGTCGGTGAAGACATTGTGCTCTCCTTCTCTGGCACCCGCAACAACCCCGGATGGCTCGACATGGCTGTGTCGCCTTCTGAGATGTTCATCACCGACGCCGATCTCGTCAACCCCGACTACTTCCACATTGAGGAAAACAGCCAGGGCGGCCAAGTGATTTGGTTCCGCTACGAGCAACCCATCAGCGTCACCTTCACTCGAACCGGCGACCCCACTGCCGCCGAAGCCGAGCGCATCGCCGGCAACGACGCCATGCTCCAAGTCTTCCTGAAAGCCAAGAGCACCGAAAGCAGCAGCACCTACCGAGAGTCCTTCGGCGTGGAAGAATTCCGATTCGTATCCGATGCTCAGAGTGCTGCTGAGGGATCTCCAGACCCGTCCGCTAACGAGGCACCTGGCCCAGCGCTCCCCTTGATTCTGGCAGCCTTGGGTGCCGTCCTCGTGGCGCGCCGCCGCTGGGGCAACCGCTCCAATTAGGCATCCAGTGTGATGTAGCGGCCAACGAGGTCGCTTCGCTTGAGCGCAAGCACGGGTGAAAATCCAACATCGAGACGGCCCGGTGCGGCATCGGGGCTGTAGAACCAGTGCGTGCCCTTCGCTCCAAGCCACGTTCCAGAATGGTCACCCACGGTGGCCCGACGCTCAGGCACACTTGGCAGTGGAACCGGCAGGGGCACCTCTTCGATGCGAAGCAATTCTTGCTCCACGGGCCAACGGTCCGCCAGTTCCTCCATGAGGCGCCTGGCGCGATTTTCAATCAGGTCCCAATCGATGGGCCTCGTGAGTTGTGGCAGCGTCTCCTTGTGTCGGCGCCATTGAGGGATGCCGTGCAGAAAGCTCACGCTTTGCTCTGTGTCGCGTGCGCCGCGACGATC
>JBFJXT010000218.1:0-3914 GCA_041623015.1 Thermoplasmatota archaeon
GAGATTTGCACGCCGCCATATTCTTGAGGAATGGTGGGGCCCAGCATACCAAGGGCGGCCAATTCGGCGAGGCTTTCGTGTGGGAAGCCCCCGTCCTTGTCTAGGGCTTCGGCGCGATCGGCCACAGCATGGCGGGCAAATTCGCGCACCGTTTTCTGGATGAGCTGTTCTTCGTCGCCAAGCCGTAGGTCCACGCGCCCGCCACGAAGGTCTTGGTTTTCAGCGTTGGGTGGGCAAACTCGACTCAATCAACCTCACGACGGGCCTGAGTCAAGAATGAGACCTTTTGTCCCCCTCCACTCCCCAAAGGTTGTGAAATTGATATGGAAAATATTAGAAAGGCCAATTTGATTTCTACATGGTTTTATGGTAATGAATAGACCAATCGTCCCAAAATCTACAATTCATGCATCAGCTTCAATTTTGATGTTAATCGCTGTTTTGCTGCCTGCCAGTGCAACTGAACCCATAATCGATCCATGCGAAGCACTCTGGCAGGTCATTTTGGATGGCGACCAGTTGGCAGACCCCATAGGACACCTAGACGATGCAGGCTGGATTTTCCCGAGCACACCCGACACCCTTCGACAATGCGGCCTCGAAGTTGAAGTGGGGAATCTAAGCGAAGCATACCCTCAGGCAACCTTGGTTGACCTCGAAGAACAATGCGTGTATGCGCCCTTGCCTGCAGGAACAGAAGCCCCCCTCGCAAATTCGGCCGACCTCATTTACCTAGCAGGCACGAATACAGTCATCCTGAAACTTCAATGCTTCAAAGTGACAGCGAATTTGTCCCCCACCGGCAGCGATGTTCGACCCTACATCTACTATGGCACCGGCGTCGCTGGCGCCTTCCTTCGAGAATTTGAAGCTGAAATTGCAGCACCCGGCGGCACAGACTCTTGCTACAGCCTCATTGGAGCCGGCTACCGCGAGTGCAAGCTTCGAGAGTCTGGCTTGGACTTAGATCACAAATTACGATGCTACGCGGTTGCCGGCACCATGCAATCGTGGATCGCAATGGCAGCACAGGACGTCCGCAATCCAACCAGATGCACCCCCGTGAGCGTCGACGGAACAATAGGTGAACCAGACCCCCGGCTAATGTGAAGTCTATGCAGTGGTTTAGCCATTTACGGAACGTACATGTTCAACAAATGGGCCGCATTCCATTATTTTTGGGAAAGGGATTAAGTTGCTCCTAATCAGTGCAAACGCCTTGCGAGTGATTCTTTCCGTTCTACTCATTGTGCCATTGGCAGGGTGTGTTACAGAAGAATCCAATCCTAATGCGCAGTTTCCTGGATTCATAACCACCTTCCAAGTTGACGCCAATCCAAATCCCCTGAAGGTCCAATTGGGGTCCGGATCCTACCTGAATGACCAGGGGCACGTGGAAGCAGCAGGCATGCTCAATATGTCATGGAAGCAAGATTTTGCGTACGCAGCACTAGACACTGAAGGCAACGCGCGGTGGCTCTACCTCCCCTGCGAGTGGACCTGCGACCGATCCGCCGTGATTTGGACGAATGTATCAGCACCTTTCGGGATCAACATTAAACAGGTGGATGACCAGTGGATTCGAGCACCATCCAACCCCCCCGCAACTCCAGTTGGCATCGAACAACTGTGGCAAAACAAGTGGACAGAGCCAAGACCAAGTTACGATGACTCGCCCATTCCATCCGCCATCCATTACAGTGGAGCACGATTAACGAGAACCGCACTCGACGCCACGGACCAGCCAGCGCCTCAATTGGCGGCCAAGCAAACACCCTGGCCCGAGCTGGACGCGACGAGACCCGCCAAATATCTGTACAACGGCGAAAATGACCCCCTTTGGAATGGCGAAGGCAGCGTTCGAGGCGCTGTCGACTTTGTCCGCCGTCAAAATCCAACCGTGGACGCGTGGTTAGCTGGCGACGGTTGCGTTCAGATGGCATTCTACACCAATTTACTCAGCGACCCCCAAGGAGGGCCCCTGGACGCCATCCATGACAGCCGCACCGAGAATATCTGGCTCTGGTTTGCAGATGGAAAGCAGTCTGGACTTGAAGTGAAATTGAATTTCAATGACAATACCCTTGGCGGCGGCGGCCGGGACTACCATTACTTGGAGGAAAACAGCCGACTGCCGACCCCCTGCTATGGGCAAACGCCATCAGCCCCGATTGGCCCGCTTATTCGCTTTGCCAAGGGAGTCCATTCGGAGGGAATCACAGTCAATGGATTCGTGGTCATTCAGGAAGATGGGTTCACGCGCTACACCACGATGGCCCGGCCCGATTTCGATGGTGTTGGCGGGTACGTTCCCTTCGCCATTAGTTGGGATGCCACCCATCAAAAAATGCGCTCTGCCAGCTTGGCCGCAGACGACATGCGTACATTCCTGGGCCTCTAACGCGTCATCTTGAGCACCGGCAACACGGCATCCATGATTCGATTCTCTCCCGCGCGGAGCCGCTCTTCGAAACTGCTGCGCGTAATGCCAAGCGTCGCGGCAACATCCGCCGTGGTCGCGCCACGTGGACTGCGATAGTATCCGGCCCCATGTGCAGCTACAAGGGCCTCTGCCTGCTTTTGCGTAGGTGCTTCGAGGGCGGGTTGGAGGCTCCAAAATAGGCTTGCTTGGATGTCTTCGGGGCGAATTGCTTGACGCCGCACCACCCGAGTTGGGTGTGATTCTTTGAGAGCGTCCAGCGCCCCTTGTTCGCCACCAGCCAAGGCAAGGGCATCGTAGTGTTCCCATCCGCGCACCACGCGCAGAGGCTGTTGCCAGAGGAGGCCGTGTTGTTCGAGGATGCGGCTGATGCTGCTCTTTGGATCTACTTTGGGCGTCCAGACCCAGAGGGCGCCGTCGGGGGTGTGGACGGTACGCTGAGGCGCTAGGTGGCGATTGGCGGCGGCGTCCACCTCTTCCTGGTTGTGTTTGCTGGCGGCAAGATAGACCACTTCCAAGCGATGACCGCTCCATACCCGCAGGTCGGCATCCAGTTCCGCCGAAAGCCTCGCAAGTGGGCAATCGTGTTGCACCTGGAATGTCACTTGCTGCAACCCGTCCATGGGCGGGCATTGGCTCCGAGGCCTTGAGCCTTAAGGCGCGGGGCCCTGTGGCGGCTCGTGGCTGGACCAGGCGCGGTGCGCATCGAACTCCCGGTGCCGTTTCCCCTCAAAACCGTCAATGCCTGGTTGTTTCCCGGCCGCGACCCGGCGCTCGTGGACTGTGGCATTGGTGATCCACGCCGTTACCAATCCCTGATTGAGGCCGTCCGCGCTGCAGGCACCGACCCTCAGGACCTCACATTGTACCTCACCCATGGCCACGTTGATCACGCTGGAAACGCCCAACGGTTGCGCGCCCAGCACGGCGTTCCGTTGGTCTGTCCCCTCGAAGAAGCCCCGTTTGTGGAGACCTTTCGCAAGGACGAGGGACCTCGAAACGATGCCTTTGCAAGCGCGCTATTAGCCCACGGCGCGCCCGCCGACGACGTAGCCCGCACCCGTGCCCAAAGCAACGCCATCGACAATCACCTCGACGACTGCGCCATCACCCGGGATTTGCCCAGTGGCACCCGATTGCCGTTCGGTAACGACGAAGTGACTGCCGTGCGAACCCCAGGCCACACCCCAGGAAGCACTTGCTATCTGACCGACGACAACGTGCTGCTTTCCGGGGACACCTTGCTAGAACGAATCACAAGCAACGCCGTGGAACTGAAGGATGACGACCACGGAACGTATCACCAGTACGTGGAGACCCTGGACAGTCTTCGCAAGTATGTCGGCGTCGAATGTCTCCCCGGACACCGAGATCCATTCACACTCACTGACGCCGTCCTAGACTACCACATTGGCGCCCATGAATCCCGCCGCGCCCGTATCCTCGATTTCCTTGACGCCCTGGAGGTCGACGA
>JBFJXT010000219.1:0-3896 GCA_041623015.1 Thermoplasmatota archaeon
ATCAGGCGGACCACTTTGACACCGAGGCTTCGCTTGGCGCGACGAGGCCGACCATGCTTGGCTTCAAACACCATGTTTTCGTCTTCGATCACCCGGTCAAAATTGATGCCTACGGGAATGAACACCAAGGGCTTGTCGAAGGCAGGGTCCAATTTTGCTCGCGCCATGCTGTCAAGAAGGCCCAGTTTCATGGGCCGCAGCTTGCCGTCTCGACTGAGGCCGCCTTCGGGAAACATCGCTTGGGTGACGCCTTGCTTGGTGATGAGCTCCACGTAGGTTTGGAGGGTCTTGTGGTAGAGCGGATCTTTTTCGCCGCGCCGCACGAAGTAGGAGCCAAAAGATCGAAACAGCCCCTCCAGAGGCCAGACGCGGGCCCATTCTCCCACTGCGTAACTGATTTGCACCGATTTGCTGAGCATGAAGCCGGTGACCACGAAGTCCGCGTTGCTGCGGTGGTTGCTCACGTACACCACGCTGGCGCCTTCGGGAACGGCTGCTTGTGCCCGCTCTAGGCTCTCTAGGTCCAGTCGCACATTGTAGAGCGCGTAAGCAATCCGCCTACCCAATCGGTATCCTACGCGGTAGTATGCGAGGGGACTGAACTGGGGCACAATTTCTTGCAGCCAGCCTTGGACCCGGGCCTCCACGTCGTCGTATGAAATTCCGTCCTCCGTGGCGCGCTTGGCCATCGCCTCCACGAGCCCAGGCTCTGACAACACAAGGTGACGAACTGCGCGGCGGTGAGTGTATCGAAACGGATCTTCGGGGATTCGCCGCTCTCTTAGGAACCGATCTACGCGAGCTTCTTGCCGGCGCTTGAATCCAGAAACAATCCCATAGCGGACACCTTCATAGAGCAGCCAACCCCCGGCCACCACGGGGACCCATTCAATCCCCGAAGGCATCCAAACCACAACCACACAAACCCCGATGGAACTTGAAACCGACGAACCAGCGAGAACCCCGTCCTGCCCCGTCCAAGTCTCCCGCGAACGGCTAAATCGCTGTCAAATGGATGCCAAGTGGAAGCCCCATGACGCGAGTCATCACCAGTGCCTGCGTTGGCACCAAAGACGCCAGTTGCGTCGACGTTTGTCCCGTCGACTGCATCCACCCCCACACCGGCGACGAGGACGACGCGTTCAAGGAAACCTTCGCCGCCGCCAAGCACCTGTACATCGACCCGGACGAATGCATCGACTGCGGCGCCTGCGAACCGGCTTGCCCCGTGGACGCCATCTTCCCCGATGATGAAGTGCCCGACGATCAATCGGAGTGGATCAAAATCAACGCCGATTTTTTCTCCTAAAAATCCGCCAAAATCGAGTGATTTTTCGGCGGCCCGAATCGCCAACCCCTAAGTAAGGAACCACACCATGCCCACGCAAGGAAGAATTGCATGACCCGCGTCATCACCAGTGCCTGCGTCGGCACCAAGGACACCAGCTGCGTAGACGTCTGCCCCGTGGACTGCATCCACCCCCACAAGGGTGACAGTGAAGGCGACTTCAAGCAATCTCTCGAAATGGCCACCCAGCTCTACATCGACCCCGATGAGTGCATCGACTGCGGCGCTTGCGAACCCGCCTGCCCCGTCGAAGCCATCTTCCCCGATGATGAAGTTCCCGAAGGCGAAGAAGCTTCCATCGAAGCCAACGCCGCGTTCTTCGCCTAATCAGGCAAACGAATCCTTCTCCCTCCTCTTCTCCCCCCCTTTGAGCCTCCGCGCGGGCCCCCAGTCAAACCACCCATGAGTGCCAACGCTGTGCGCAGACGTGCGCGTACGTTGATTCAATCAGTCATCTCGAGACGGAGTCATCGAAACACTTGCCACGATAGGCAACAAAAGGGGGAAGGGGAGGGGGAAGGGAAGAGGTCTCGAAGCTTGGTATCAACACGCGGCCAAAGGAACCCGCGCAGACCCCCCAAGGCCGTGCAAGCACGGCCTCGGGGTCCGCTCGGCCCCATGGGCCTCGCTGTTCTGCAGGTCTTCTTCGTCGCGCCGTGCGCTACGCTTACTCTGCTCCGAAGAAGCCACGCAGAACTGGATGCATCTCCATCGCCTGTTCCTTGGCGATCTGCTCGTACATACGAATGTAGATACCCACAGCCAGCAGCAGGCCAGTACCTGTCGCATTACCGATGGTGCCCAGCATGTCTGCCGTAGCCGCAAGGCCACCGACAATGCCACCACCAAGCACGGTAATCGTTGGGATGTAGCGACCCAGGATCTTCTGCAAGACACGGGGGTCTCGGCGGAAGCCAGGGATCTGCATACCACTGCGCTCGATTTGCTTCGCCACTGCTTCGGGACCCATGTTGGTGGTCTCGACCCAGAACTTAGCGAACATAATCGAACCACCAATGAAGAGCGACATGTAAATGACAATCTTCAAGAGAATCTGCCAAGGCGCGTGGCCACTGGCAAAGGCTCCATAGGCATCCGAGTCGAAGATTGGTAAGAACCAATCACTCAGCCCATTGAAGGTACTCAGATACCAAGCACCTCCCGCCACCGGTTGTAGACTCTGGCTACCGGTTTCGTAGGTCCCAATCCACCAAGCGTGCCCAATGACGGGGATCTTGCTGAAGAAGGGGTGCTGCCACAGAAGCAGACTGAAGATGTTCACGTTCGCGATCAAAGCAGCCATCAAAATCACGGGGATGTTGCTGGCGTAGATCAAACGAAGCGGGTAGCGGCCGCGGGCGCCACGGACCTTGCCGTGTGCCAAGGGCAGTTCCACGCGGCTGCTTTCTGCAAACACCACGAACAGGAAAATCGCGATGGTTGCAAGGAAAGTCAGAATCGGGTTGGGGAACGCTTGGTTACCAATGAACATCTGCTCAAAGCCACCTTCGTTGACAAGGCTGCGCAGACTGCGCTGGCTGAACACGTAGATGATCATGGGCAAGACACCACTGGGCGGGTTGAACGTGGGGTCCAGGGCTTGACTTGCCTGGGCAGGTTGCCAGTTCAGGGTACCCTGGAACAGGGCCTGACTCACACCAGCCGCAATGAAGAGACTGATACCGGAGCCAATACCCCACTTGCTGATCAACTCGTCCATCAGGAACACCACAATGGCGCCGAAGGCGAGTTGCATCACGATGACGGTGCGAGCAAGCCCGCCGCCGACAGCGTTGACAAACAAGTCGTCAGGTTCCAAGAAACCGTACACTTGAGGCACGGATTCAATGAAAATGAACAGAAGCACGAGCACCTTCTGAGCGCCTTGGTAGATCGCCTTGTCCTCGGCCTTCTGAAGGTCGAGGTTGATGATCTTGGCGCCCGTGAAGAGCTGCATCACGATGCTTCCTGTCACGATGGGACCAATCCCAAGGTGCATGATGGTACCGCTGGCTCCGGCCAAAATGGCGCGGAAGCCCTCGAAGATGTCGAGTTGTTGGGAGCTAACGCCAAACAGAGTAATGTTGGCCAGAGCGAAATACAACAGAAGGGACGCAGTGGTCCAGAGGAGCTTTGTCTTGAACGAGACGTGGCCCTCGGGCTTCTTGATCGCTGGCCAGCGTTCAATGATGGGTTTCAGTGCATAAAGGCGGCTTCGAGTTTCAGCCATACGGTCACCGGAGTGGAACAGGCCGCCCAAAGGGGACTCTGTCTTAAGTGCTCCCAAGGGGAGAACGGAAAATTTGGACGGAGCCATACGGCTGTGGCTCGAAAAGGATTCACAGAATCGACGCCAAGGCGTCCGATTTACAAGGGGTGGAGGGGAAAATGAAAGGAAAAGGAAGGGGAAGGGTAGAGTCGAGTTCAGAAACCGCAGGGTTTCCTATTCGGTCTTGACGCTGCCGCCGGCTGCCTCGATCTTCGAGACGGCGCCTTCGGTGGCACTGGCGACCTTGACGGTCAACGAGGTCGAGACCTTGCCACTGCC
>JBFJXT010000220.1:0-3893 GCA_041623015.1 Thermoplasmatota archaeon
AGCTCCACCCGAACTCGGAGTTGTATTCGCTGTTGAGCGTGTTCCATGCCAGGGTAATTCGGCTAAGGTAGCCCGAAACGCCGAACATGGCATAATCATACCATAGGGTCATGTCTCGGTCCGGTGCGGTGTGGCTAACGGGCGCGCTGAGTTCGACAGTGGGCAATTCGGGGGCGGCAGTTGCGTTTGCTTCTGGTTGTCCCATCAAATCACCATGGGCAATGCCAACGGGTTCGATGTGATTGGATCGATCGTACACAACCGAGGATGAAATGGGTGCACCCTCACTGAGCAAAGCGAGGGGTTCGATTTCCAGGCGCCCTTCTTCATTCTGGATGTAGCCGCCAACGCCGTGTTCGGTCAGCACGAGAAGCACCTTGGAATCCTGTTCGCCGGCAACATGACCGTTGTAAGCAGTGGTCTTCCAGGCGCGGGGCGTGATGCTTCCGTCGCCCTCAAGATTGATTTCATCCAAGTGAGCCAACCAAGGCACGGGTTGAACTTCTAGGGTGTACGTTTGTCCCAGGAGATCCAGGTTTGTGATGCCTGTGAGGAGTTGGGCGTCTAAGGCAAGGGCGTCGAGGGTCGTGATTTCATATTCTGTGAAGAATCGGTCCAAGTTCCAGGGGTCTGTTGGTTCCGTAGCGGTTGTTGATCCAGTGAAACCTGCCATCGAAAAGAGGAACACGACCAGAGCGGCTGTGGTCGCATTCCGTGTTCGACGAGTTCGCATGAGATGGCGTAAAAGAATGGCCATGCGGGAAATGTGACTGAATCTATATTATTTTTATTATGCCCATTGAGGGCATTTATCCAGAAATATTGCTATATTAGCTGGTATAATAAACTATATAGTTCATTGATAGTTATATTATTGTGGATTAGGGGCCGCGTGAAATTCAATCCACTGAGGCGCTAGGCACCCTCATGGAAGCCGGCATTTGGGAGCGATAAGTGGACATCCGAGCGTCCACTACCCTGAACGCCCGTCTATTTCGACCTGCGGCCTAATTTGCCATACCGCCAACAATCCCTCACTTAACCCCTTCAACCCCATAATGCCCAACCGTCGACAACCGAACTGTCACAGCCTCACTTCCATTGTTCTTCCAGTACCATCCATGGCTCCCGTCAAACGGAGCACGGAAGTTTCCATCGCTGCCGCTGCGGGTGTCCTTTTCGTAGCTCTCAAAATACCCTGTTGTGTCGCCTTCGGGTTCGCCGTGGAAGTCAAAGAAGAGGGGTCCAGTGGCATCCCATGAGTAGACGAATCCGCTCTCGGCGTTCACTTGGAATTTGTATTCGAGGCTTGATTTGGCTGGGATGACAATTTCGACGGTGTCGTTGCGGTACGCCGTTTCTTCGAGGGTGAGCAGGTTTGGCTCGGCAAGAGTGGGGGTGGCGATGTCTTTGATGCCGATGGCGGCGCCAAAGCCCGTGGGATCTACGCCGTACTCCGAGGGCAGGATGGCGAGGACGAGCACGGCCAGGGCGACGGCTGCGGCGATTCCGGTGGCTTCCAGGAGGGTGCGCTTGGAGGGTGCGCGAAATTCGTCGGGGGTATTGGATTGGGTCATGGAGATCAAGCCGTTGTGAAGTAGCCGGTGAGTTGGAGGCCGATGAGCATGAAGCCGGCGGACATGAGGCCCATGTTGGTCAGAAGGGCGTGTTTGAGGAATGAAGGGTGTTGGCGCCAGGCGTTCATGGCGATGATGATGCCACCGAGGGCCAGGATTTGGCCAATTTCGACGCCGATGTTGAAGGAGATGATGTTGCCTACGAGACCGTCAGGGCTGAGGCCGAATTCTTGCACCTTGGTTGCGAGCCCAAATCCATGAAACAACCCAAAGACGAGGACCGCTGCTTTCGTGTCTGGTTGGTAGCCAAAGAACCGTTTGAAGCCGCCAAGGTTGTCAAAGCCCTTGTAGACGACGCTGGCGCCGATGATGGCGTCAATGAGATAGACGTTGGCAGGGATGTCTGCCAGGACCCCAACGAGGAGTGTGGCGCTGTGGCCGAGGGTGAACATGGAGACGTAGATGGCTACGTCCTTCATTTTGTAGAGAAAGAAGACGACACCCACCAAGAACAAGAGGTGGTCGTAGCCGGTGACCATGTGCTTGGCCCCGAGGTACAGAAACGGACCCACGGCGAGCCCTTCGTTTTCTGCCAAGAACCCAGCATCGTCATCGTCAACGCCATGCGCAAGGACCGCAGGCACCAACAACAGTGCTGCGATGGCCAAGAGCACCCACTTCATCCGGGAGCCACTGCCGCGCGTTGCTCATAGTGATTTCGAACCTGATGCACACTAGGGACATCTTGCCTAATCACGCCAACTCGAATCGGCTTTAGAACACAATTTTAGTGAACATACGTCTCATCAACCCACACATCTGGCGCGGGGCCCAGCCGAATGGATCGGTCGAAGGCGTCCCATCCAGCCGCAACCACGTTCCCGGCGCCCCCCGGGAGGGCTCCGTGCATGTCGGTTTCTGTGTGAGAAAACACGGCGACTGTTTCGGGGCTAAGCACTCCGGTTTTGTCGCCTGAGTCTATGAAGTCAATGGCTGCGGGCCTGAATCGCCCTTCGGTGCTGTGATGATGTTCTCCGGTTTCGGGGATGAGCATCCAGATGCGGATGGATTCGCTGCCTCGCGCCCCTGCGGGGAGGACCACACTGTCTGTTTGGTATCGCCCGTGAACGGGATCTCGGTGCATGGTATGGATGGCTGCTGGCGTCAATGTCAATTCCATGTCGAGTAAGTCGGTCACCGGCACGTGGTGCTCAAGGCCATCTCGCAGGGGCCCCGGTGGAAGGCTGAGGCTGGTGGCCAAGTATTGTCGCGTGATGGTGCCATCGTCCCAGGGAGGCGGCAAGATGCGCACGCCAACGAAGCCTAGATCCTGGCCGTCACAGCGCACCGCCATGTGCCAATTTCCTGATGCACTCCCATCATGCAGGGGCGGCACACCACCAGCCACGCCGTAGAAGCGAGCGTCGCCAATGTCCTCTCGGATGTTTGCCAACTCAAAGGGCGGCTGGGGGCCCCATTCGGCAAACACATCCACGGGATACCAAGCGATGCCTGCCGCTTGTTGGCAATTCTTGAGGTGTGCTACAACGGGAAAATTGCCTGAGTCCGAATCCGACCCATTTGCCGACTTGAGGTCCGTCGAGCCATCGGTGTTTGATGTGTTGTCCACCGGAGACAGACACCCCGCAAAAGCAAACAATAACACCAGCAGAAATACGCGCATCGACCCCCAGCTTCCAACCATAGGCATACGGTTTTCGGTGACTCCTTTGAACCCACTCGTCAAAGTCAGCTAGTCAATCAAGAACCCTCGAAGAAGGCTTGAGTAGGCGACGCCATTGTTTGAACTCCATGTCTTCAAGGATATTTTCGGCATTGTCCGTCCTTGCCATCGCAGTGATGATGAGCACCAGCCCCGCCCAAGCCATCGTTGGCGGATCTAAAGCAAGCCCCGGCGAATATCCTTGGATGGCAGCCATTTACAACGACGATCCAAGCTATGGCCAATTCTGTGGCGGCACCCTCGTTGACGCCGACACCATCGTCACCGCGGCGCACTGCGTCGAAGGCCTCCTCGGCATCAAATTCATCGACAATTTTGTTGATTCGTTCTTGTACGGCGAGCTGAAGGTATTGCTGGGTCGCGAAAAATTGAACGGCAACGGCGGCGAAGAAATCAGCGTCTCCGATGTGCGCATCCACCCCGATTACTACGGTGGCGGCAGCGACATTGCCATTCTCAAACTCGCCTCCAACAGCGCCCAAACCCCCATCGATTACGCAGTGCCTGCCGATGCAAGTTACTACGCCGCAGGCAAGACCGCCACCGTGACTGGCTGGGGCACCACCAGCAGC
>JBFJXT010000221.1:0-3888 GCA_041623015.1 Thermoplasmatota archaeon
ATGGCGAGGTAGAACGCCTCGTTGATTCCGGTGTCTTTCCAAACACTTGGATCACCTTGCCAGATGAGCAAGAACACCCCCCATCCGAGCATGGCACTGGGAGATCCGGGGGCATCATGCAGCCACAGCAACGCCACGGCGGTGCCGGCTACGATGCCGTGAATCGGTTGGGAGGGTACGAGGAAGCCGACGGTCCAGAGGATGCCAAGAAGAATCCAGAATCCGTTGGGTTTGGGTCGTGTTCGCTCGCCCCACATGACGAACAACAGCAGGGCGATTCCGGCGCCAAGCCACGCTCCGGTTGGGATGTAGACGAGGGCGTTGACGTCTCCGAGTCCGGCAAATCCGAGGCCGGCGGCCCACATCAAGAAACTGGGAATGCGTCCGCCCATGTTCTTTGGCCAGACTGCCATTTAGGAACCTCCTGAGCGCATGCGGCCAATGAGGCCAAGCTTGGCAAGGGTCATGACGATGCTTTGGCCCGGGGGCCATTGGGCAGCGCCATCCACGTAGTTGCGCAAGTCCGCCATGACGGCAGCTTGATCGGCGTTGAGGAGGGCTCCGGCGGCGCGTTCGGCGCTTTCGTGGTCCTTTTCGGGTTCTGGGAACGCCGGCACCAAGAGCAACACATTGCCATGGTGGGCGCGAAGGAACATGAGGGTCGCTTGCAGCGTCGGCTCGTACAAGTTGGGAGTAACGAGGATGGCACTGGTGCGACGGGGCAAATGGGGGGCGCCGCCTTCCACCAATTGCAGCAAGGGGGCTTCTTCGCCGGGGACTGCCGAGAGCACCATGCGGCGAACTTTTTGCATGTGGACCGCGCCAGAGGCGGGAACCTTGAATTGGGCGCGCTGAGACAACAAAACGAGACCAACGTGGGCATGGGCGCCAAACAGGCCTTCCATGAGCACGGCGCCAAGTTCGAGGGTTCGCTCGAACACGTCCACTTTGCCAACTTCGGCACCAAAGCTTCGAGTATCCACGTAAATGAGGTACCGGGCCGGTTCGTCAGGCAGGTACTCGTTGGTAATCGGCTTGCCCATGCGCGCAGACGCTTTCCAGTTCACGTCGCCCATGTTGTCGCCCGGCTGGTACTCTCGCAAGGCGTAGAATGTGTCTCCTGGGCCGCGCCGGCCGCTGCGCGTCGGGATGCCTTCGGGGGTGAGTGGCTTGGGGGCGAGCTTCATGTTGCGCTGCTTGGCCGTGACTGGCATCACCGTGGTTTGGGTGCTGGTGGGCAGGTCCACGGCCCGCTCGAACAAGCCAAGCATGCTGGTGCGCACCACGCGGCAGGCACCAAGGTCCCAATCGCCGCGCCGCCGGGCGTGGAGCACGTACTTGCCTTCCAGGGTCTGATTCTTGCGGCCCTTGACTCGGTGCTGCATGATGCGAATCGGCTCTTGGCTGTGATCCTTGAGCTCAATGCCTTCCGGGAACCGCTCGCGAATGGTGAGGTTGTAGGGCATGACGCAGAAGCCCATGCGGACCGTCACTTCCAGTTCGTCCTCACGAAGCATGACACCGGTGCCCACTTCTCGCCGAGCCCAACGGGGCAGCGGCAACAGCACCTCGAAGAGCGCGACCACGAGGGCGCCGGTGAGGGGCAAAATGACCGTGGCGGGGACCCAGGATTCGCTGAGCACCGCGAAGCCTCCGGCGAGTCCAGTCAGCAGGAGAAAATGCAAGACGCGCCGGGTGGCGACGAGGCCGCTCATGATGGGGCTCCAGGTCTAGGCCGCAACCTGCGGGATGTGCGGGGTGGGAACGGTGGCCAGGGCGCTCGAAATCACTTCCTCGGCGGTGGCGCCACGGGCGGCCGCTTCCGGTCGCAAGACGATACGGTGGGCAAGAGCGGCTTCGGCGATGTCTTTGACGTCGTCGTCGGTGGCAAAGGCGCGGCCGTCGCTGATCGCTGCGGCCTTGGCGAGGGCCATGAGGGCGATGCTGCCGCGGGGACTGCTGCCCACTTGGACGCGCTCGTCCCGGCGAGTGGCGTGCACCAATTGCACGATGTATCGCTTCAGGTCAGGGTGAATGAACACGCTGCGCGTGGCCTTCTGCACTTCCACCAACTTGGCTGGGGTGGTGACTGCCTTGACTTTGGGGTCTTCGCCGTCCCAGCCTTCGATGCGCTCTAGCACTTCGATTTCTTCGTCTTCGCTGGGGTAGCCCATGCTGATGCGCAGCAAGAAGCGGTCCAATTCTGCTTCCGGCAAGGCGTAGACGCCTTCGGATTCGATTGGGTTTTGGGTGGCGTACACAAAAAACGGCTTGGGCAAGGCGTGGGTGGTGCCTTCCAGCGTCACCTGCTTTTCTTGCATCGCTTCAAGCAAGGCACTCTGGGTTTTGGGCGGGGCGCGGTTCAATTCGTCAGCAAGGACAATTTGGCTAAACACCGGGCCCTTGCGAAGCTCGAACGTCTGCTCCTTCATGTTGTAAATGTAGGATCCGCTGATGTCTGCCGGCAACAAGTCGGGTGTGAATTGAATGCGGTGGAAATCCAGGCCCGTCACCCGGGCGAGGGTCTTCACAAGCATGGTTTTGGCCAAGCCGGGGACATCCTCGAACAAGCAGTGGCCATTGGCAAGCATGCCATAGACTGCGTGGCGTATGCCGCGTTCCTTGCCGACGATGACCTTGCTGGTCTCCTCGATGATTTTCTGGGCCACTTGCCCGGCATTCTTTCGTTGTGCAGTGGTTACACTCATGTTCGCATCTCCTGCACGGCGTGCGTGACAGTATCCAAGTAGAGGCGGCGGCGGCCGTAGCGCACCGACGCGATAAGAGCAAGCCATGGCCAGAAGAGCCACCCGGGGCCTCCGTACCGGGTCAAGGCGTAGAGCACCGTGGCACGGCGCATGCGGCCATCCAAAAAGGCGCGGGCGACGGGGCCGGGGGCTCGGGTGATGAGCCGTTCGTGGGCTGCATCGGGAGGCAGTTGGTTTTCCACCATTTCTTGGCGAATCATGGCCGCCAGGGCGCGACCGGCAGGGGACTCGGGGTCCGGTTTGCCTTTGCGCTTTTTCTTGGTGGGGGGTCTGGGTGCGCGCAGGGGGGCATTTTCTGCTAACCAGAACGCCACCTTGCCTTGCACGCCGCTTTGAATCGGTTTGTAGCGCACTTCGCCCACTTCGTCCACGGCGACTTTCTTCCATACAATCGCCATCAGGACGGTGGTTCCGCCCAAGAATAGGAGTGCTGCAACCCACCCCATCAGGCATCCTCCGAGGTACTGGCTGGGGCGGTGGTGCTGGTGGTGGGTGTTGCGGGCTTCTCGTGGCGGGGGGTTGCAAAGGGTCGGCCGGGTCGAATGACGCCGTCTCGGATGCCTTCAGCAAACGCCACCGCGGCCTTGCGCAGTTTCTCGTCAAGCTCCGCGTCTCCAAGGCGCACGTGGGTGTATGCGTCCAGCAATGGCTCCGTTTGGTCCCAGGGTAGGTCCAATTCGTAGGTGACGCGCTGCCCGTGTTCTCGGGGGGTCTCGTGGGGGTATTTGCCAACACCCCGAACGGTGGCCCAACTGAGGTAGCTCCGGTAGGACGCAACCACTTGATCATCGGAGCGCAAGTCCGTTCGATCCAGCATGGCAAGCAGGGTGCGACGGTCCTCCACGGCGATTTCCTCGGGGCCGCCGCCTAGGTTCATGGATGGGTTGTGTCGAGCGCGCACGGCAAGAACGATGATGACGATCGCTGCGGCCATGCCAAGCAGCACCAGGAGCATGGCGGGGCTTAATTGGGGGACCGAAAGGGTTGGCATGCCTCCGCCTCCCCCTCCGCCTCCGCCGCCTCCTGGGCTGCCGCCGCCATTGGATGGCTGATTGGAGCCGCCTGGATTGCTGCCTGGGTCGTGGCCTCCGGGGTCTCCGGTGTTACCGTCGTCCCCACC
>JBFJXT010000222.1:0-3864 GCA_041623015.1 Thermoplasmatota archaeon
CCGGCGCCGTGGAAGTGGCAGATACAGCCGTGGCTCGAGCCGCCAACGTGGACCGCCGCATCGTGCGCAGCACCGTGGAAACCATTCTCGAAAACCCAAGCCTTGAGCGGGTCTTCACCCGCTTCCTGCCCACATTGGACCTCAAAGATGTCGCACCCGAAATTGGCTGCGGCGTCATTGAAATCATTCCCACCAACGCAAGCCAACCTGGCATCCTCTCGGGCGTCAGTCAAGTGATTGCCAACGCTGGCTTGAGCATCCGACAAGCGATCGTAGAAGACCCCGATTTCACGGATCAGCCCCGTCTTTACGTGGTGACGGAAGAGCGGGTTCCTGGTGAAATGATTCAGGTCCTGCAAGATCTTCCCGGCGTTCGCGGCGTCACAGTGTTCTAGCATTCATTGCTGCGACAGCTTCAACCCGGCCGCGACAGTGCCACGCCCGTGCGCACCCCCAAACAGGTTCGCAGCCGCTACTACCTCATCGTGCTGCTCTACAACCTGTCGGCGTCCTTGATTTGGGGTGTCAATACGTTGTTCCTTCTGAACGCGGGTCTCGATTTGTTTGAAACCTTCGTGGCAAACGCTTTCTTCACCGCCGGCCAAGTTCTCTTCGAGATTCCCACTGGCGTCGCGGCAGACACCGTGGGTCGGCGATTTTCCTTCCTTGCAAGCACCGTGGTTCTAGCCATCGGCACCCTAGCATACGTGGGACTCGCGGAAATTCAAGCAGGTCTCGTGCCGTTTGCCATTGCAAGTGTCCTACTCGGCCTGGGATTCACATTCTACTCGGGTGCGGTGGAAGCTTGGGTCGTGGACGCCATGCATGAAGTGGGCGACGAGGACACCGAAACCGTGTTTGCCCGGGGCGGCCAAATTTTCGGCATCAGCCTCATCGTCGGCACCATCAGCGGCGGCCTACTTGGCCAACTCAACCTCTCGTTCCCATACATGCTCCGAGCCGTTCTGCTGGCGGCGTTGTTTGGCGTCGCGTGGTGGGGGATGCACGACAGTGGCTTCGAAAAACGGCCCTTCGTATGGCGCAAAGTCCCCGAAGAAATGCGCCGCATTCTCACGTCCAGCCTTGAACATGGCCTGCGCAATCCACCTGTGCGACTGCTCATGTTCATGACCCTGCTTCACATGGGTTTCCTGGTTTGGGGATGGTACGCTTGGCAACCTTACTTTCTGGACTTACTGGGCCAAGACCTCATTTGGGTCGCTGGCTTGATTGCAGCTGGCCTCGGTCTTGTGATGGTTGCCGGGGGACAAATTGCTGCAGGCCTCGCCGGGCGCTTTCGCCGGAGCACCATCATCGTGGGCGCGGCCACCGTTTTTAGCCTCGGGATGATTGGCACCGGCATCGCCAATTCGTTTTGGCCAGCCATCGTGTCCTTCTTCGTGGGCATGACCGCATTCGCCATTGCCGAGCCCATCAAGAGCGCCGCACTCCACGCGTCCATTCCAAGCAACACCCGCGCCACGGTCGTGAGCTTCAATGGCCTCATGGGCAGTGCGGGAGGGGTCGCCAGTCAACCGGCTCTTGGTGCCTACGCAAGGGCAGTGGGCATTGGACCCGGCTACATTCTAGGTGGCATCATGACGGCGCCAGTGATTCTGCTTGCCCTCGGCCTGCGTCGATTCACCAAAGCCGACCGGCGCCCATCGGCAGACGAAACCTAATCGGAACGCGTGCCAGCGGCAAGCCGTGCCACTTCGGCTTCCAACGCATCGGGGGTGCAGCCTTCATCCACCATGCGAACAAGGTGGGATCCAACAATGGCGCCGTCGGCGCCTGAGGCAAGCACTCGCCGAACATCCTGTGTGGAGGCCACGCCAAAGCCAACCACCAGGGGCACCGATGCACCCGCGTCCAAGGCGCGCTTCACGGTTCCTTCCACCAATGCACCGGGGTCATTTTGTCCTGTGATGCCGACGGAGCCCACCACGTACAGGAAGCCCGTAGCTGTGTCGGCAATGTGTGCCATGCGCTCGGCGGGAGTCATGGGGGTCACCAAGGGAACCCAAGCCAAGCCTGCGGCGGCCAATGCATCGCGAACAGGGCGAGATTCTTCTAGGGGCACATCGGGCAAAATGCAGCCGTCGATTCCTGCATCCACGAGCGCCTTGGCCCAGCCCTTCCAGCCCATTCGATGGGCGATGTTGGCGTAGGTCATCGCTACGAGGGGAGTCTCTGGATAATCGGCGCGGATGCGTCCGGCCATGGCTAAGCAATCAGCCACCGTTGCGCCTTGTTCGAGTGCGGTGGCGGTTGCTTTCTGGATCACGGGGCCATCGGCCGCGGGGTCACTAAACGGGATGCCAAATTCAAGCCAGTCGGCGCCGCCTCGGATAGCCGCCCTCATCATTTGCTCGGATTGTTCTAGATTCGGGTGCCCTGCGCACAAGTAAACACTGAAGGCGCCACGGCCTTCTGCTTGGCATCGTGCCATGGCCGCTTCCAGTCGGGTCATGGGGTCCCACCCATGGCCGCTTGCAGTGTGTGAACGTCTTTGTCGCCTCGGCCTGAGAGGGTGACGACGATGTGTTTTCCTGGCATGGCCGGCGCCACGCGCAATGCGTGGGCCACCGCATGGGCAGATTCCAGTGCTGGAAGAATACCTTCGAGGCGACACAGAAGACTGGATGCTTCCAAGGCTTCCGTGTCCGTGACGCTGGTGTATTGCACGCGATTGGATGCATGCCACTGGGCGTGCTCCGGGCCGACGCCTGGATAATCCAGGCCCGCCGAGATGGAATGGGGCTCAATTACTTGGCCGTCCTTGTCTTGGATCAAGTAGCTCAGCGCGCCGTGTAAAATCCCGGGCTCACCGGCTGTCAAGGTGGCTGCGTGTTTGCCGGTTTCGACGCCATCGCCGCCGGCCTCCACGCCTGTCAAGGCAACCGATAGGTCGTTGGCAAAGGGCGCAAAGGTTCCGGCTGCGTTGCTTCCGCCGCCAACACAAGCCACCAAGAGTTCCGGGAGTTTCCCGATGCGCTCCAAGGATTGCGCTTTGATTTCGTTGCCAATGACGCTGTTGAAGTGGCGAACCATCCAGGGGTACGGGTGGGGCCCAACGACGCTGCCCACGCAGTAGTAGGTGTCTTCCGGGTGGCCGGCCCAGTCGCGCAGGGCTTCATTGACGGCGTCCTTGAGAGTGCCGTTTCCGCTTGGAACGGGATGCACCTGGGCGCCAAACAACTTCATTCGAAACACGTTCAACGCCTGGCGTTCCACGTCCTTGGCACCCATGTAGACTTCAACGGGTAAGCCCAGAACGGCTCCTGCCATGGCAGTGGCGACTCCGTGTTGGCCGGCGCCCGTTTCAGCGATGACGCGGGTTCGCCCCATCCGTTTGGCAAGCAAAAGTTGCCCCATGACGTTGTTAAATTTGTGCGCCCCGCCATGCACCAGGTCTTCGCGCTTGAGCCACACGTCGCCGCCGTAAGCGTCCGACAGACGGCGGGCGTGGTAGACTGGCGTGGGCCTGCCGCCATAGTGGCGATTCCAGCGGTCCAATTCCTGCCAGAAGGCCGCGTCGTCGTGAAGATCGTGGAAGGCCTGAGTAATTTCGGCGACGACGGGCATTAGGGTTTCGGCGACCCATCGGCCCCCGTATTGGCCAAAGTAGCCCTCGGCGCTGGGCCCGGCTTGAATCATGCTCTTAGCAGGCACGGCGGGCTCACCACATCCTGCCCACGTTTGACACTTCCGGACGTTCTTGTCCAGATGTGGCGCCCCAGTCTTCTGGCGCGGCCTCTCCCACTAGGACTGGGCAGCCGCCACGAAGGCACGCACAGCAAACAAATCCTTGACGCCAGGCGACGCCTCCAGCCGACTGCTGGCATCGGCGCCCACGGCTCC
>JBFJXT010000223.1:0-3849 GCA_041623015.1 Thermoplasmatota archaeon
ATTGGCCAAGACCACGCCGTGACCGTTGTTCGCAAGGCTGCCGTCCAGAAGCGCCATGTGATGATGGTTGGCGACCCCGGTACCGGCAAATCGATGCTGGCCCGCGCCATGACTGAGTTCCTTCCTAAGGAGGAACTGGAAGACGTCATCGCTTACCCCAACGTGGAGGACCAAAACACGCCCCGCGTCCGCGTGGTCCCCGCCGGCAAGGGTAAGGAAATCGTTGACGCCCAGAAATTTGAAGCCCGCAAGAAACAGGAGCAACGAGGCTTCCTGATGATGGTGCTGATGATGGCCCTCGGTGGTCTCGCCGTCTTCATCGCAGTCACCACCAAGGAGTACAGCTTCATTCTGTTCGGCCTCCTTGGCATTCTCCTGGTGTTCTTCATTTTCCGATCCATGGGCATGAACCGGCCCAACCTCGTCGTGCCCAAATTACTGGTCGGGCATGACCCGGACGAAACAGCCCCCTTCATCGACGCCACCGCCGCTCACAGCGGTGCACTTCTTGGCGATGTGCGCCACGATCCCTTCCAGGCAGGTGGCCTCGAAACCCCCGCCCACGACCGCGTGGAAGCCGGAGCCATCCACAAGGCCCACCGCGGCGTGCTCTACATTGACGAAATCAACACCTTGCACTTGCAGAGCCAACAGCACATGCTGACGGCCATCCAAGACAAGAAATTCCAAATCACTGGCCAATCGGAGCGCAGCAGCGGCGCCATGGTCAAGACCGAGCCAGTCCCCTGTGACTTCATCCTCATCGCCGCCGGCAACCTCGATGCCTTGCAGGGCATGCACCCTGCCTTGCGCAGCCGTATTCGTGGCTACGGATACGAGATCTACGTCAAGGACCACATGGAAGACAACCACGAAAACCGCCTCAAGTTGGTGCGATTCGTGGCTCAAGAAGTGGCCAAGGAATCCGATAAGATTCCACACTTCGACCGCGCCGGCGTGGCTGAAATCATTCACGAAGCGCAACGCCGAGCAGGCCGCAAGGGAACCCTCACCCTGCGCCTTCGTGAACTGGGTGGCCTTGTCCGTGTGGCAGGCGACTTGGCGCACGAAGAAGAATGCGAAGTGGCCACCGCCGACCACGTCCTGCGCGCCAAGGGCGTTGCCCGCTCCTTGGAGCAGCAAATCTACGATCGGCAAATCGAGCACAAGCAACAGTACAACCTCATCCGCACCGAGGGCGCCCTGATTGGCGTCGTCAACGGCCTCGCGGTGTTCAGCGCCGATCCAAGCATGTCCGAGTTCTCCGGCATTGTCATGGAAATCGACGCTCAGGTGGCTCCCGCCAGCAGCCGTGGCGAAGGAAAGATTATCGCCACTGGCAAACTGGGTGAAATCGCCAAGGAATCGGTGCAAAACATCAGCGCCATCGTCAAGCGATACCTCAGCGAAGATGTGAGCAACCACGACATCCACGTGCAATTCGTCTTGGCCCACGAAGGCGTCGAAGGTGACTCTGCCAGTGTCACCGTGGCCACCGCCGTCCTCTCGGCCCTCACGCGCACCCGTGTTCGCCAGGATGTTGCCATGACCGGCAGCCTCAGTGTCCACGGCCTCGTGTTGCCTGTGGGCGGTGTGACGGCCAAGATCGAAGCCGCCGCCAAGATTGGCATCAAGAAGGTCTTGATTCCCAAGGCCAACATCATCGACGTGCTCATCGAGGACGAATACGCAGACAAGATCGAAGTGGTGCCCTGTGACACCATTCACGATGTGGTCAGCCACGCCCTCGTGGACAGTCCGGCCAAGCAAGCGCTGTTGGACAAACTGAGCGTGCTCGAAGAGACCCTCGAAGGCGGCCCCACGGAGCCCGTTGCCCTCAAAAACATCCCCACCAAGGACGAATTCAAAGGCAATTGACGCCATCTTGGGCCTTTGGCCCTTGTCGATTGCCAGGGAAAGGGGGATAAGCACGGCGCGTCCATCCAATGCAGTGCGAGGCCTCGTCATCGGACGTTTCCAACCCCTTCACAAGGGACATGCCAGTGTTATTCAAGCCGCCATCGAAGACTGCGTACACGTAGTCGTCGGGATAGGAAGCAGCAACGCCCCCGTCAGTGTGCGAAATCCGTTTTCGTTTGAAGAACGAAAGCAGATGATCAAAGCGGTGTTTGGCGACTCTGTTGAAATCATGGCCGTGCCCGATATTCACGACCCGCCCAATTGGGCAGATCACGTGATTCGAACCGTGGGTGCGGTGGATCGTGTCTTTGGCAATGACGAGCGGACCCTCGACTTGTTTGAGGACGCTGGAATTCCCATTCGACGAACGGGGCTTGCCAAGCGCCAGGATCAGGAAGGATCCACGATTCGTATGCGGCTTGCGGAAGGCGACCGAGCGTGGCGAGACGCCGTGCCAACCAGCGTTGTGAAGCTTCTCGATGAGATGGGCGCGGACCAGCGCATTCGCAACCTGGAATCGGGGGTGCCCGCCTGACCCATGCCATGGCCCAAGATTTCCTTGAGCGCCTGAAGGCAGGCAACTTGACGGTTTCCGTGGCAGAGTCCTGCACCGGAGGGCTGCTTGGTGCCGCCATCACATCCATCCCAGGCTCAAGCGCATCCTTTCGAGGCGGCGTCTTGGCGTATCATAACGATGTCAAACGCGACGTGCTCGGCGTCCCAGCGAAGGTGCTAGCCAACCAGGGCGCCGTGAGCGCCTCAGCCGTTGAAGCGATGGCACACGGGGTTCGTGATGCGTTTCACACAGACGTTGCCATCGCGGTGAGTGGCGTTGCCGGCCCGAGCGGTGGATCCGACAAGAAGCCCGTCGGCACCGTGTGGATTGCAGTGTTGGGCCCCGCAGATTTGCTGGATGTTCACAAATTCCACTTCGACGGTGACCGCGACGATATACGCCGCGATGCGGTGCAAAAGTGCTTGGAACTTGCCCAGGAAGCTTGCCGTGAGGCATCACACCACCCCCAGGCGTCAGTTGCCCGTTGATTCTGAGCCCCCATATCGCGCCAATTCAGGCCGCCGCCTTTGTAACCCATGCTTGACTCGCCCACATCATGGCACGGTCCAAGCGGGACTGGGAGACAGAGACTTACGAACCGTTTACGGCCAAACGGCCCGAACGCAAGGAGTCCTTTTCGGCCTTCAGCGGCCGCGAACTCGAAGCACTCTACGCCGGCGACGATCTTACCGAGTTTGACCCAGAAGCCAAATTGGGCTACCCCGGCCAAGCGCCCTACACCCGAGGCGTTCAGCCCACCATGTACCGTGGCCGCTTCTGGACCATGCGCCAGTACGCCGGTTTCAGCACCCCCGAGGAGTCGAACCAACGCTACAAGATGCTCCTCGACCAAGGCAGCACCGGCCTCAGCGTTGCCTTTGATCTTCCCACCCAAATCGGCATGGATTCCGACGACCCCATGAGCGAAGGCGAAGTGGGCAAAGTGGGTGTTGCCATTGACAGTTTGCGTGACATGGAAATCTTGTTCGACGGCATCCCCCTGGACAAGGTGACCACGAGCATGACCATCAACGCCCCCGCCTCCGTGCTGCTCTGCATGTACCTGGCCGTGGCCGAAAAGCAAGGCGTCGACATGGCCAAAGTGTCCGGCACCATCCAAAATGACATTCTTAAGGAGTACGTGGCCCGAGGCACGTACATTTTCCCCCCGGCGCCCAGCATGCGCCTCATCACGGACACCTTTGCATACTGCGCCAAGAACGTCCCCAAGTGGAACACCATCAGCATCAGTGGCTACCACATCCGCGAAGCCGGCAGCACCGCCGCCCAGGAACTCGCATTCACCCTCGCTGACGGCATCGCCTACGTGCAAGCAGCGGTGGACGCAGGCATGGACGTGGACACCTTCGCGC
>JBFJXT010000224.1:0-3778 GCA_041623015.1 Thermoplasmatota archaeon
CACGAGGTCATCTTGAGCATAGCGATGGCGTAGGACCGGGTATGGGGGTAGGGTTGGATCTTGCCCCCTCAGTGTGATATTGAACCAGTCATCCACATAGGGCTGAACTCGTGCATCGATGGTGCCAAAACCGCCGTGTCCACTATCGGCTAATGCGATTCTAACGGGAACTCCGAAGTCACGCAACATGGCATGGGTGCGCAAGGCCTGATCGGCGTTGAACAAAGTATCCGGCCAGCCCTGAACGAGGAAGGTTGGGGTTTGTAGCTGGCCAATGTGCAAGCTTCGAACGCCTCCAATTGCCTCGCGCACTTGTGAGCTGGGGGTGTTGAGCAGGGTGAGTTCTGCATACCACTCGTAGAGTTGTTGCATGGGCCCTTCGGAGCCGGGCTCGGCATTGCCAAGGTTTCCGTCGAGGGGGATGCCGTTGCCTTCTGCGGCGCCGCTTCCGAGTAGTAGGCTCACCCAGATGCGCTTGAGCACATCATCAGGAACCAGGCTGTCGAGCAAGTCGCTCCAAGTGTTGTGGGGCGAAATGGCGTCGATGCGAGGTTCTTCTCGGGCCGTAAGAAATTGGATGCCTCCTCCATAGGATGCGCCAATCATGCCAAGTCTGGGGTCGCCGGGAGCATCAAGGAGGACATTCGGGTCTGCGGCGATGCGGTCAATGATTTCGATGGCGTCGCGAACTTCGTTGGGGCCGTTCAGCTCCACTTCACCGGAGCTTTTGCCCCAACCCCTGCTGGTGTAGCCGTACACCAAGTAGCCCTGTTCTGCGTAGTGTTCGCTCCACCATCGCTCAGAGCCGGTGCTGTGTCGATTGGTCCATCCGTTGGTAATGAGCATCGCCGGGAAGGGGCCGTCGCCATTGGGTGTGTAGCGAGTGCCGTACAGCTCAATGCCGTCCACCGTGGTGTGGATGAAGTCTTCCTCCCCGAAGGCGATGGCCGGAGCATCATCGGTTTGGGCCACGGCAAGACTTGGCAAGAGGAGCAATGCTAGTGAGACCGCCACCCAGCGCATCGATGATCGAGGGCCCGGCCACGACATAAGCGTTGATGCGCCTGGAGGAGGTCTAGTAGGCGACTTGGGAAAGTGTCTGGTCGTCGAATCCACCAACACTGGCGCCGCCGCTGGAGCCTTGCGTGGCGTAGCGGTACAGGGCAGTCTTGTAGACGGCCGCGAGGACACTGCCGACTAGGACCAAGATCAAGACACCGATGCCGAGGATGATGCCACCCGTGATGGCGCCCGGCACACCGAGAACCATTGAGAGCCCGAAGGTGATGGCGAGGCCAAGGAGAACCCAGCCCACAATCAGCAGGCCCATGGCAAATCCAATTCCAGCGTGACCAACGAGGGTTTCTCCCCAGCGTCGGCGGAAAATTCCAACGCTGCTCTTGAGGCTGCCACCCACGCCATCTTGGGTGAACATGAGGTTGGGGACGACGAAGTACGTGGCCAAGTTCCAGGCGCCGCCTGCGATGCCTGCGGCGAGATGTGCCACGGTGCCGCCTTGTCGGCGGATGGCCCGGAGGATGATGTTCACGGTGGCAAGGATGACACTCCAGAGAAACAGCTTGCCGAGGTGCTTGTTGGCTTCCCGCAGGGCGCTGCCTACTGTTGGGTCGCCACCTTCGAGGCGCTGCCAAGCGGCACCCACGGTGGCTGCATGAAAGTACGTGGCAATGAATGCCATGACGAGGTAGAATGCGGCACCGAGCACCATCATCATGGTCTCGACAGTTTGCTCATTGGCACCTCCGCCAAAGGAGACGCCCGCACCAATGCCGATGCCCATGACGCCCATGAAGGCCACGACGCTTGCAAGGAAACTGAGCACTGGCATCCAGAGCAATTCCTTGTCTTGCTTCAAGACATCCCAGCTTGCTTTCAGGAGCGTCCAGGAGGTGGACAATCGACCCATGCTTAGCCGATGCTTCGTTTCGTCCATAACCGTACCGCCCGCATCGTTGAGCCTAAAGCCACCATGAACCAGTCTCCCGGTAGTGACTGCCTACCCGGCCCATGTGCTGGAGCACTACCGAGCCCCGCACAATCGCCGCACCATGCCAGAGGCGACCCATAGCCATAGGGCAGACAATCCGCTGTGCGGCGATGAAGTCACGGTGTTTTTGCAACTCGATGGAGACATTGTGGCGGATGCAAGTTGGGAAGGCGTGGGCTGCGCGGTGTCCATTGCGGCAGCGAGTTTGCTCACCAACCATTGGATTGGCAAGCCACTGGGCGACGTTTTAGCCATGAATCAAGAAGCCGTGATGGACTTGGTCGATGCGCCCCTGAATGATGCTCGTCGGCGCTGTGCAAGTCTTGCGTGGGAGGCTGGATTAGCCGCTTTGGGCAGTCCGGCGCCTGTCGCCAACGACCCTTGACATGTTCGAGTCGGCCCAACCAGTCAGTGCTCCAAACGACAATTGACGAACCAAAACGGCTGTTTTCCCCCTCAATGACGGAATCTGCGACGCGAAGCCTGATATAGGATCCCAGTGCCCGTCAGACCATGGCCAAGACCGTCCCCGCGAGCCCCCAGGCTGCAAACGGCCACGTAAAGCCCTCGCCCGTGGAGATTCTCCGCGAACGCCGCGCCCAAGCCCAACTCGGCGGCGGCAGCGCCCGCATCGCCGCCCAACACAAGAAGGGAAAATACACGGCCCGGGAACGCATCGAACTCCTCATGGATCCAGGCTCCTTCGTTGAGATGGACCCCTACGTGCGCACCCAAGCCACCGACTTTGGCATGGACCGCAACCGATTCGACGGCGACGGCGTGGTCACGGGCCACGGCACCATCAACGGCCAAGTGGTCTTCACCTACGCCCAAGACTTCACCGTCCTCGGTGGATCGCTGGGATTCCAAACCGGACAAAAAATTGCCAAGGTCCTCGATCAAGCCCTCGCCATTGGCGCCCCCGTCATTGGGTTCAACGACTCCGGCGGTGCCCGTATCCAAGAAGGTGTGGCGAGCCTTGCAGGCTACGGAGACATCTTCTTTAGAAACGTCAAGGCAAGCGGTGTCGTTCCGCAAATCTCCGTCATTGTCGGCCCCTCCGCGGGCGGCGCCGTGTACTCCCCGGCCCTCACCGACTTCGTCATCATGACGGACGACACCAGCCACATGTTCGTCACCGGCCCCGACGTGGTCAAGACCGTCACTGGCGAAGAAGCCAGCCAAGAGGAACTCGGCGGCAGCAGCGTGCACACCGTCAAGTCTGGTGTTGCAAGCTTTGCTGGCGTGGATGAGGACGACAGCATTCAGATTATCCGCAAGCTGCTTAGCTACATTCCGGCCAACAACCTCGCAGACTTGCCCATCAAGCACAACACCGGCGACACCCGTGGCAGAATGGATCCGGAATTGGACAGCCTTGTTCCTTCCAATGCCAACAAGCCCTACGATGTGCGCGAAGTGGTCAAGCGCGTGGTGGACACGGATTCCTTCATGGAAATCCAACCCAAGTGGGCCCAGAACCTCGTCATTGGTTTCAGTCGCCTCGATGGCGTCCCCGTGGGCATCGTCGCCAACCAACCTGCCGTTCTGGCCGGGGCCTTGGACATTGAAGCCAGCATCAAGGGCGCCAAATTCATTCGCTTCTGCGACGCCTTCAACATCCCCATTGTCAGCTTCGTGGATGTGCCCGGCTTCCTGCCCGGCCTTGGCCAAGAACACGGCGGCATCATTCGCAACGGTGCCAAGTTGCTCTACGCCTACTGTGAAGCCACGGTCCCCAAACTCTCGGTGGTCCTTCGCAAGTCCTAC
>JBFJXT010000225.1:0-3759 GCA_041623015.1 Thermoplasmatota archaeon
GGGGCTGTTGTGTGGAATCACATCGAAAAGAGCCCAACCCACCGGGATGCCCAAGCACGCGCCAATGACGCTCGACTTCAATGGGTGCAAGAGGTGCCAAGCGGCTCCGTTGGGGTCGTGGTGGCTCATGAGTTTCTGGATGCGCTTCCTTTCTGGTGGATTGAACGCACAGAAACAGGGTGGGCGCCGCTTAACGTGGATGCTGCCGAAGATGGATTTGCCTTGGTGGCTGGCGATGCGCCCCCGGCAGAAATTGCAGCCGACGCGCCAAGCCAAGCCCCCATTGGCACCCGCGTGGCGTTGATGCACGAAGCCAAAGCGTGGCTCCATCACATGCAGCAAAACCTCGCTCGTGGCTCCGTGCTCGTGGTAGATTATGGCGGCGATCATGTCTGGCGCAGGGGCCGCGACGGCACCGTCCGAACCTTCGCCAAGCACAAAGACGCCGGAGATGCCTGGCAAGATCCCGGAGAAAAGGACATTACGGCCAGCGTGGACTTTGCGCAACTGCGCACCTGGGCCGAAGGAGCGGGCCTCAAGTTGGCCTTCGAGGAGAGCCAAGAATCCTTCCTAATGCGCCACGGCGTCCTCGAAGCCCTCAACACCATTGATCGCAACACTGTCGAAGGCGCAAGTGCGTACCTGAGGTTGCGTCAATTACTGCTCCCTGCCGCCATGGGACACGCCTTCCGTGTTGCCCGATGGGAAGTGTAGCGGTTAAGAAGGGGTGCGGGGTCGGCGGCGATAGGGACACGTCCTTGGCGGGTCCTCGCCCACACGCAGGATTGGTCTAGGGGTATGACTTTAGCCTTCCAAGCTAATAGCACGGGTTCAAATCCCGTATCCTGCATTTCGAAGATTAATGGCATTGGGAGTAGATTCGGCTCCAATTTGGACGCCGCTCACTCAACTGGTGGTCCATGATTGCATGGAGCTCAATTGATAGTGGGTCATCATCGTATGTGTGGGTGAAGTCCGTCAATGTGAACTGTCTCAGCGAGTTTTCGGGCATTGCTTCTCCTTAGTGGGGGGCAGTTTTCCACGTCGAGCCGTCGGATCCTCCAAGAACGGGCGGCTCGACGCGGAAAATTTCATTCTGTATGGGGGGCTGGGACGATTAAGATTCCACGACTCCTTAGTCGCATACCTACAGTTGGCTCAACTTAAAGGGTTGCCACTGCGTGGAGCTCGCAAAAAAAATCATTACGACTCATTATTATAAATAATTAAAATGCATAATAATTTAATTAGCATCAAATAAATAACAAATGAAGCATTAAATTATTTTGAAAGTTTATATCATTTTGGAGTCCTAACCCAAAATCCGCCATCGCCCCCCATCTTATTGGCAAACTCTTTCCTGCTAACTTTCAACTAGGTTACGAAGATTAACAGCACCAAGGGCCCGAGAATTGTCCAATCATGCCGATAATTGCCACGCCATCAAGTACGCAAGGCAAGTCGCCCACTGCGTGAACCCACAACCTGCCTCCGCCTAGTTTGGCTCAATTGATGTTATCGAGGCCCCAACGGCGCATTCACCAACCCCCCAGCAACCCTTAGGTATCCAAATCCCGCATTGCATCGCATTGGACGACGACCTAGTCAATGAGCAGAATGAAACGGGCGCATTCATCGCGGATGTTCCTGTTCTGCCGGGCTGCCATTCGTGGGGGATTCTAAGGGGCAAGCCCTTGCCAACGTGCGCGCGGCGATTGCGGTGTCCTCGGAGTGTTGAACCCCTGCCCCTCCGTTTGGGTGCAGTTATCTCCAACGCCCCCGTCCCCGGCCCTACCGAGTCCAGATGCTTAGCGTTGACCAGATGCTTACTTCCTTTGTTTTGTTGTGGGCGGTGATTGATCCGATTGGGACGGTGCCCGTTTTTCTTAGCGTAACGAAGGGCCTGGATCAAGCGAGTCGGCGGCGAATTGCGTTCATCGCTTCCGTGGCGGCGGCGGGCATTTTGCTCTTTTTCATTGTGGTTGGAGAGATTCTCTTGCGGGCGATGGCGGTCCCCCTCGTAGCGTTCCAGATTGCGGGGGGCTTGATTCTGTTTTTGTTTGCCTTGACTATGATTTTTGGGGAGAGCAAGCCGGAGGCAGAGGTGCGTGTGGCGGAGTCGGCGCATGAGACGGCGATTTTTCCTTTGGCGACTCCATCGATTGCATCTCCTGGTGCGATGATGGCCGTGGTGTTGTTGACGGAGAATAGCCGTCATTCGTTCCTGGAACAAACTGCGACCGCTTTGATCATGTTGGTCGTGGTGGGTGCAGCGTATGGTTTGATGCTGGCGTCAACTCGAATCTCGCGCATCATTGGACCGGCGGGGGCGAGTCTCGTGAGCCGTGTGATGGGCTTGATTTTGGCTTCCATTGCTGCAACACAGGTCTTGGAAGGGATCGCCGTGTTTGTCGGCCAATTGTAGGCGCGAGGGGGATTGGCGTAGCAGCAATGCATTCCGCCGACGTGCCAGACTCGGCGGCGGGCAAGCTCACTTCACTTGGGCCGGTCAGGTCGATTGCTGGCGCTCCCGGTGGTAGGGTGCTGGTGCGAACAAGCTCATGGGCCTGAGGGCCTCAGGTGCCGGTGCCAATCCCTACGACCTAACCCAAAACCCACCATCGTCGTCCATCTTGTTCGCGAATTCCTTCCGGTAGACTTCCAGTAAGGTCACGAAAATCGATAGCACAAGCGGACCTAGAATCAGTCCACTCATGCCGAAGATGGCCACGCCACCCAGCACACCCAGGAGGACGACGACGGGGTGGACGCGTGCTCGGCTTCCGATCAGTTTGGGTCGGATGATGTTGTCGAGGCCACTGACGAGGATGGCACTGTAAATCAACAAGCCAACGCCGGCGAAGGTTTGTCCTTTGACGATGAGGAGGATGGCGGCGGGGGCCCAGATGAGAGGCGGCCCAACGACGGGCAGGAGGGCGAGGACGAAGGTTGCGAGGCTCAGGAGTACGACGCTGGGGACGCCGAAGATGACGTAGCCAATGCCGGCGATGCCTGCTTGAATCATCGCCGTGAGCACTTGGCCATACATGACGGCCTTCACCACGATGCCGGTTTCATGGAACAAGAGGTCTCGGTGGGCTTCCTGCATGGGCAGGAGTTCTTGGATGAAGCGAACCAGCCGGGCGCCGTCGATGTAGATGTAGTACATGATGTACAACAGGACGAAGACACCGATGAGCCCGAAGGCGAGTTGGCTTGGCAGGTCTGCGATGAGGCTGCTCAAGAATCCACGCACGGCCGGCACGGCGATGGCCACGAGGTCGTAGTCGCCGACGATTTTGTCCGGGTCGCCGCCCACGAAACTATTGATTTGGCGCTGTAAGTCATCCAGGGCCGCGGTGAGGTTGGTGGCGCTGAGGCTTGCGGTGAGTTGGGTGATTTCTCGAATCAATTCACTCACGAGGAATGCGCCGGGGACCACGATGCTGGCCACGACGAGCAAGAGCATGATCATGCTCGCCACGGGTCGGTGTTTGACTCGGGCTAGGAGCCATTTGTATCCGGGGTAGGTAAGGTAAGCAAGGAAAATGCCCACGAGGGCGTAGTCGAGGAAAACGCGTACAACGCGCAAGCTAACCCAGCCGATAACGAGCAGGAGGGCGAACAAGAACCACGGACTGAGCTTTCGCTTGCTAAGGGTCAACCAAGTGCCCCACAGTCAAGGCGCTCTTTATGCGATTGGTCGGAGCCCACAAGCATCACGAGCGCTTGCGGCCGCGGGCTGGCTTCTTTCCACCC
>JBFJXT010000226.1:0-3716 GCA_041623015.1 Thermoplasmatota archaeon
CGTGGAAGGTGTGCTGCCGTTTGATCTTCCCCACAGGAGGTGATTGGCTTCGGGAAGTTGTGGGTTTCGGCCATTTAGTGAAAACCAGGAAACCCGCATCGATACGACATGGTATTGTGCAGTTGTTTCCTCCTTGTCACCGATGGAAGTGGACGCACTCATGGATATGGTGGCCGACGCGCTGCGTGCGCACGGTTACGATTGTACCCTCAAGGCCGCCCTAGAGGGCCGCTCGGGCACAGTCTACACAGTCCCCATGTTGGCCGAGCGCCAGGGTCAAGCCGTGGTGTTTGATGTGCATGAGGGCGATGTGCCCGCCGACCTTCCAAGCGGCATCATTGATGTGCGCGACGACGTGGCCGCCCAACACGCTGTGCTTTGCCACACCGGCAGCGAGCCACAGCCGATCCCCGGCATTCGCTTCTGGGGCCCTCGTGAATTGTCCCAGTTGTTTGGCGATGCGTTGTTAGCAGAAGCCACGGGCGTCACCATCGCACCCCCCGTTGTGGAGGCACCCGAGACGCCCACCCCCGTTGTGCAGAGCGACGATGCGTTGTTGCCTGCGGCCTTTGCCGAGCCAGAACCCAGCCTAGACTTGGACTTGTTCGAGTCCATGGAACTCGCCCCTGAGGCAGCCACTGCCGAGGAGACAACTTGGGAGCCGGAATCGGACGAGTCAGGCTTTGCTGGATTTGGCGACATTTCGAGCCTCGATGAACCAGTGCCCGCCGTAGAAGCCGCCCCCTCCACGGTTGACGATGTGGCCGCCGGAGCTTCCCAGCGATTCACCTACCCATTGCTGCCGGTGCTCGTCACCCACGCAGAGGCCCGGGAGCAAGCCCGCGAGCGACTCTACAACGTGACCCACGTGGACATGGTGTTGCAGCCAGTCCACTTGTTTGACTACGAATGTGATCTGATGGGCAAGGGCACGCTGCGCTACGACACCGTGGCCGGCCGCGTGCAAGTGCATGGCACGGACAAGTCGGTGCAAGAAGTGGACGCCCAAGCGGTAGACCCCGCCGGATTCACGCGCCTAGCCGATGCCACCGGATTCGAAGGCAACGAGCGCACCCTGCGAACCAGCGACCAACGGGCCGACGAACAAGCCCGAAATGCGCTCACCGAGGCCCACACCCGCACCGTGGATGTGCAAGTGGAAGACGAGACGTACAACGTCAGTTACACGGAGAAAACCAAGGTGCGCCCGCGACCGGACCACATCCGACTCCAACACCTAGGCGTCTTCCACCGAGTCATTTGGCGCGTGCACGGCCCGAATGGTCACGTGGATGTGGATGCGGTGACCGGCGCCGATGTAGGTGCCCTTCAAACCCCAGACCCTGACGTTATCGTCATTGACTAAGCGTCCGTCTTGGAAGCGCTCGGCGGCCGGAAGGTCCAGAGAACGCCTTCACCTTGAGCCACGGCGCTGTGAAGCTGAACCGCATTCGCCGAGAATGTGGGCAAGCTTGGCCCGGCTCCGGTGACCCGGGGTGCTTGGTACAGCATCCATTCGTCCCACAGGCCTGCCTCAATGAAGGCCCCGAGCACTTTCGCGCCCCCTTCCACCATCACCGATTCCACCCCGCCATCAGACAGCACCTGAAGCACTGCGGCGAGATCGAGTCCGCCACCAGCTCCCCTTGGCACGGCATCGGTGAGCCCAGGCGGCAGGCCCGAATTCGCTTCCGGTGCGTGAAAGACAATGGTTGGTGCCGAGCCATCCAAAACGCGAGCGCTCGGCGGTGTTCGCAGGTTCGAATCCAAGATGACACGCAAGGGATCGTGGGCGTCGTCTCCGGCGAGTTCGGGCTTCACGCGAAGGCTCGGGTCATCCGCCAGCACCGTGCCAACGCCAACGAGGATGGCATCACACGCAGCGCGCATCGCATGAACTCGCTTCAGGTCCACGTGGTCACTGATGAGAAGCGGACCCCCATCAGCCGCACCCATGCGCCCATCAAGGGTGGCAGCGCAATTCAGGAGGACACGGGGGCGCACAAAGGGGCGAAGGTGTCCCCCCCTTGAAGTTGTGGCATTCATCCCGAACGAGGGTAATATGCCTCCATCTGTTTACTACGCCCCATGAGAACTTCCTTAGTCCTCACAAATTTACTTCTGATAGCTCCGCTCCTCGCAGCCATGCCAGTCCAGGCGGGGCCCATCGAGGACAGTTGCTCAATAGTGGTGCGAGAACTCCCGAATGTAACCGGCTGCCGGCTCCGGTGCAACGACTCATTTGGGCAGGTTGGGTACACCGTGACTTGTCTGGTTGAAGACCTCGACAACAGCCTCTGCCCGCCCTCCTGCAACCCACCGCCCATTGGCCCGATTCCTTCGTTGCCAGATGAAGACGATGACAACATCCCCGATATCCTCGAATCCATCCTCTGCGGTTCGGCCGCCCAGCGCGCCGCCATCTCAGCCAGCGGCCAGGGAGCCTGCACTAGTTCCACGAACCTCGTGCTCTCCCCCGATCCGTCCCCTGTGACCGGCCCCGTGGGAACCGTCATCGAAATCGTCCTTGGCATCATTGGACTCGTTACGGGCCTCGTGGACAGCGACGGCGACAACATCCCCGATGAATCAGAGCCAGCGCTGTGTTTGCTTGAAAATCAAAACTTCCCTCAAGACGGAAGTTGCACTGGCAGCGACTACCACCCGTACATCTGATTGACAGTTGATCCAAGCAATTCCTCTTCCCCTCCTTCCTCGCTTAGATTGCGCCGAGTTGAATTCGCCCACTTGCCCACAAGGCCATTCAAATAATTTTAGCACCCGGTAATTTTGCTAACATCCCTATACATGTAATTATCCATTAGATAAAAGGCATGGTTTGTCCGGTTTGTAGCCAATATTTGCATATAACTGAAATAAATTAAACAGTGGTGAATTTGATGCGAACACTACTCATCGCCACAAGCCTACTCCTAACCGCCCTCGCCTTGCCGCCTTCAGCCGCACTCGAAAATGAAAGCGACGAGGTCACCACCATTGGCTGCGGACTGACGCCCATCTACAGCTGCATCGGCCAGCCCCCCTGCGACCCGACGCCAATCTACAATTGCATTGGTGGAAACCCCTGTGATGGACAGAGTGTCTACGAATGCTTTGGAATCACCGCCATCCAAGAAATCCTGCGCGAGGACAGGGACGAGGACAACGATGGCATTGATGACACGGTTGAACAAGTGGTGTGCAGCTACGCTCCATTCCGCAGTGAAATTGAATCCACGGGACAAGCCCACTGCGTTGGCCGCCAAGACTGGGTTGTTCACCCAGGCACTCAAGCGATCGACCAAGACAACGACGACATTCCCGATGTGCTGGAAATCCTCGTCTGCGGCCCTGCGTTTGTCCAAAATAACCTTGGATCATCTGGCCACGCTCGCTGTGAAAGCTCCTCCAATCTGGTTCTTGACCCAGACACCAGCCTCGTGGATTTCGTGGTTGACTTCATCGTCGACACGGTCGTCGGAACCATCCTCGAACAATACGAGCAAATTGACGGAGACAACGACCTCGTGCCGGACGCGCTTGAATCGTGGGTTTGCCAATTCGAAAACCAAAACCTGCCCCAGGATGGCACCTGTGACCCCACCAGGACAGACTACACGCCCCCGGCGTGAAAGGACCGAAAATTCCTGTGAGGACTTCATCGGCTGCCGCAGGCATTGCGCAATCAGCCCTGAGTCATTGCGCTGAGACCCCTC
>JBFJXT010000227.1:0-3661 GCA_041623015.1 Thermoplasmatota archaeon
CTGGTCAACCACGGCGACGCCATTTATCAGGGGCAAGACCACGTCAATTGCTTGCGCCCTAATCCACTGTCCAAAAAATATGGTTCTAGAACTGCAAGTGGGAGCCAATTTTCGCTTATCCCCAGGGACTTTTACGTAAATCCTAGGAATTGGCTTTAAGTCAGAGTTCTATCCCCCATCGTCGGAGCATCCGACGGTGAAAGCATGAAAGCCCTAACCATCATCGCAGTAAGCTTGTTACTCGTGACCGTTTCTCCCAGTGCCATGGCCCTGGAAGTTGAGGAACCCTTGGAAGATTCTAACCGCCTCTACTGTAGCGGCATTTTGTACGCCTGGTGCCAAGCAGTCAATGCCACCTGCGACTACATCTTCTCCAAGCCGATTTGCTACGCAATCCGCTAAGCAATCAGTACGATCCTTTCCCCCCTAATCCCTTTGCAAACGGATTGAAATTAATCTTAATTTTTACCAGAGATAGCCCCCAAGGCGGTAAAAACTTGCCAATACCACTATATTAATGAACAAGTGAGTTGAGTTTTCCACTATTCCCAAAGAATCAATATAATCCTAGAGGTGTTTTTGGCATCGTCGGGACCCCCCGACTGTGATACCATGAAAGCCCTAACCATCATCGCAGTAAGCTTGCTTCTCGTGACCGCGTCCCCCAGTGCCTTCGCCCTAGAGGTAGAAGAGCCAGCGGAAGACAACAACCGCCTCTACTGTGTCGGCATCCTAGCCCCCTGGTGTAATGCCGTCAACGCCACCTGCGACTACATCTTCTCGCAAGCCATCTGCCGCGCCATCGAATAGTGCAGAACGCAACCATTCCCCCTTCTTCCCAACTCCTTTGAACAAATTGTGAGCCCTTAGAGGCTTGGCTGCTCGTGCTCCTCAATTTTGCCCGCTTGAACGTCGTCCGTGGCGTGCACCTGAGGCAGCCAGAAGCTGAAGGTGCTCCCCTTGCCGGCACCATCGCTTTCAGCCCAGACCCGGCCATTGTGCTGTTCTAGGATGCCGTGGCTAATGTACAAACCCAAGCCAGTTCCAGAAGGTGCACCTGCCCCATGCACTTGACTAAACGGCTTGAACAATTTCGCCTGTTGCGCATCCGTGAGCCCAGGACCATCGTCTTGGACGCGCACTTGGATGCCTTCCATTTCGCGGTAAGCGATGACCTTGACATTGCCCCCCGTGGGTGCAAACTTGATGGCGTTGCTGATGAGGTTGTAGAGCACCTGGCTGATGCGCGTCGCGTCGGCTTCAACCGGCAAGGGCCCCTGAATGGCGACGGCGAGATCCAGCCCCTTGTGTTGGGCTTGGTCCTGAAATGACTCTAAGGTATCTTGGATCAGCTTCTCGACATCCACTGGCTCCGGCCGAATGACGATATTGCCAGTACCAATGCGCGCAATATCCAGGAGGTCCCCAACGAGAACCCCAAGGCGCTGCAAATTGCGTTCGATGATGTCTAAGTGACGAACCTGCGACTTGCTTAGCCCCTTGTCATCGGTCCCGCGAAGCAAGCTCAATTGAATCAAAATCGGCGTCAGGGGCGTTCGAAGCTCGTGGCTTGCGGCACTCAAGAATGCTTGCTGATCCCGGTGTTGCTGGGTCAAATCGGCGAGTTGCATTTGATGCTGGAGCTTCATGTGGCCAGCCGATTCCTCCAGTTCCAAGACTCGACTGCGCTGGAGCGACAAATCGGCAGACGTGCGGTGGAACCGATCTAATTCTCGCTGACGCACCGCTGCGTAGGCAATGAACAGGAATGCATTCACGCCTAGAAACAGGTAAGGAACTTCGATGGTGGTGGCTCCGGCCTCAGGCAAAAACGTGGGCGCGGCAGCGGCTCCAACCGCATTGAAGGCTGCCAAACCCAGAGCCACTTTGAAGGGCAAAAACAGGGCACTCACCACAAGCACGGCAGACAGCAGGAACACAATCCCAGACATGGCCAAGAGCGCTGGTTGAACGAATGCAACCACCAAGGCTGCGGTGGCACTGGCGGCAAGTGCCGATCCTGCACTCGACCACACCCAGCCGTTTCGCGCCAATACAACGCAGAGCCCGAAGACCACGGGAAGCGCCACAAGTATGGCCGTGACAGTCCAGAATCCTGCCGTGAAACTTTGGCCAAATCGCAACGGGACGACGATGGCAGCTACAATGGCAGCAATCATCAGAGCCGTATTGGCGCGGATCATGCCATGGGCGCGGTCTGCGTCGGCGGACAAGGGATCAAGAAGCGAATCCTGCGCCGGCTTATCCCCCGGAATCGATGGGGCCCCGAGGTTGCTTGCCGCTAAGGCCACTTGGCACCATGATTGTAGCCCTTGGTGAAGGCTTCGTTTTAGACCCGGAGCCCGGAATTACTCAGGGACGAAGGGGCAACCCGCTTCGCGGCGCCCTCGCAAGTGCAGCAACACGAGGCCGCCGGTGTGGATGGCCCAGAGTGAAAACAAGCTGCCCCAGAAGAGAAGGCTGCCAAATTCGCTCCCGAGGCCCTTGCTTGCCAAGAACAACAAGGCACTCACGGTGACGAGGCCGATGAGGCGTCCAATGAAGCCCCAGGTGCTGGGTGCGATGTCTTGACGGCTTACACCCCAGGAAAAAATGCCTAGGCCAAGCACGTGGACGATGATTAGAAACCAGAGGTAGACTTTGGCTCCCAGAACGTCTTGGTAGAGCAAAATCGGGATGAGGGCGACGAAGGTGATGAGCAGTAGGCTCGTCTTCCAGATGAACCGGGCGCGGTGCCGGAACTCGAAGCGGGGCCCTTCCGTTCCCGTGGTCTCCACGGCTGGCCGTGTCCGGGGGAGCAATTTAGGGCTTGGGGTGCAGGAGGTGGACGGGTCCGTGTTGGCACCCCAAAACAGGGCAATTGGACGCAAATTTGACGCCTCATTGCATAAAATTTGGCGCCGCTTTCGGCAGCCGGCTGTGGCCGTTTTTGCGGGCCTTTTTGCCTCATTTGGGCGTAGGGAATTGTCCGAAGACGTACATCATCAGGAGTCCAAGACGAGATAGGTTCCGCTCGCCCCGATACACCTCCTTTATGTGGGTGTCGCGGGATGATTGGTCGCCAGAAAAGCAGAGGCCGGTCGCCAACCTGCCTACACCAACTGCTTTTTATAGAAGCGCTATTACATTCGAGCTGCTGACATGCCTAAGACCGAAGCTACCTTGCGCGTCGTAGAAGCCCTACAGCAGGACGTCAGTTATGGACGTGCCCGTCTCGACGGCCAAACCCGCGTCGAACTGAACCTCAGCCCGGGCGACATCATCGAAATTCACGGCTCCAAGCAAACCGCTGCCGTTGTATGGAGAAGCCACCCCGGCGACGAAGGTAAAGGAATCATTCACATTGACAACTTGACCCGAAAGAACGCTGGCGTCAGCATCGGTGACAAGGTAACCATCAAGAAAGCAGAAGTGAAGGCCGCCAAGGCCGTCACCCTCGCGCCCGCCATCAGCCAGGATCAACAAATCCAATTCGGCGAAGGCATCGACGCCCTTGCAAAGCGTGGCCTCCTGAAGCGCCCCGTCGTCCAAGGCGACATCGTGGTGGTCCCCAACATTGCACTCTTTGGCAATGCCTTGCCATTCTCCATTGTTCAGACGAACCCCAAGGGCATCGTCTTGATCAACGAAGAGACCACCA
>JBFJXT010000228.1:0-3636 GCA_041623015.1 Thermoplasmatota archaeon
CGCCGTGGCGTTGCTGTGGCTGCATGATGCCCCCGGATCTCCCAGTGCCATGCTCGGATGGGGGGTGTTCTTGCTCATCTGGCAAGGTGATCCAAGTGTTTGGAAAGACACCGGAATCAACGAGGCGTTCTACCTCGCCATCGGCATGACGCTCGTGGTGTTTGGTGCCCAACTGGAACGAGAACGGCTTGCCCGGCGCCGGTACGCACGCATCGGATACACATGGAACACAGTGCGCATCGCCATTGTGGCCATCATCACCCTGACGCTCCTTGCAGGTCGTGAAACCCTCGGTGCCGCCAGCTTGTTTTCGGCCCTCGGCTTGGACATCGGCGGCATCGGCGGCAAGGTTGCGATGATTAGCATCTTGCTGGCAAGCCTCGCCGTGGCAGCAGCGTTGTTCCGGGTGCGCCCCACGAAGGTCCGAGTCAAGGCGCCGCCCGTGCGCGCAAGCTTTGATGACAAGGCTCCGGCGCGAGGATCTGCGCCCGACGCCGCTCAAATGAAGGTGACAAAGAAGGTGGAGGCAGCAACGAGTTCAACGTCAGCCAGGCCAGCGCCAGCCCCTGATGCAGGGCCGTTGCAGCCGGGTGAAATTGACTTCGATTAACTGAGTCGAATCAGATTCGCAATCGAACGCTCAGGAGTAGACTTCAACGAAGCAAGTGCGTGCTTCGAAGGCAACGTTCACGGTGACGTTCGTCCTTTGGATTTCTCCAACCAGCATCGACACGACACTCGAAGAGAGCGTGCCAGTGGGAAGCACCACTTCTTCGCCGGCCATTTGGCCAGAGAGAACCCAGGCACCCGATTGCGTGTATGCCAAGACGCCATCGAAAATGAGCGGCTCCTGACCTTCCATCGCCATGCAGCCAAGCTCGAATGCTTCGAAGTCGGGTAGGACGTCCACAGAGGTTTCTGGGGGGCTTACGGCGGGAGGTTTGGCACCGTAGTGTGAGCAACCGGCACCGACATTCAGGCTCCCCATTCGACCCACGTCGCTGCGGGCCTGGGTTCCACCTTGGGCATCCGTGACGTAGGCATGGCTCCACGCTTTTTGGCCATCGTTTTGGTGGTCGGCACCGCGATTGTTGCTTGTGGCGCTGCTGGCAGTGGAGGAAGACCACGGCATGGCGCCCTCGACGAAAGCCTTCGTGTAGGCCCCGTCCCAGCGGCAATTGGCAGTTGCCCGCATGGACGGGTCTGCAAAGTCAAGATCAGCATCAACTTCGCCAGCCACATACGGCTGGCGTGCAGATATTGAAGGCAGGCAGAATAGGACCGCAACGAAGATTACGGCCAAAGTACGAGTTTTTATCATATTCACCACAGGGCATTTCGCCCAAACTACCATCGATATTTCGCATAATAGTTGAGCCGTCGCTTCACTACCCGCAAACAGTGGGCCATTGAATTTTTTAACAAATTATCGGCAAAGCTCGTAGAGGAAGAAATGGAAAAATGGTGTTCGTCGGAGTCTAGCCTGCCCAGCGGATCCTAGGCGCCCAAGGCATGTTTTTGGCAGCACTCGAATTCGAACCAGTGCCTTGGCAAGAGAGGGAGAGATAGCCGAATCAAAGCAGTGGTTCCAACTCAGCGCCGACAGTCCAATTCCTCAGGGAAGGCAGGGGCCTTCCTCAGGCGGGTTTTCAGGGTCGCACGGCGGCAAGTCACAGGGAGTTTCGGAACCCTCTGGGCTTTCCGTGTCATGAGGAGGACAGGGGTCTTCACCTGAATCATCGTCGTATTCCGGAGGCTCGCCCACTTGCACTTGGCAGACTCCAGGCGCGAAATAGACCTCTACCGGGACGTTGCTGGTGGCTGCGATGCCAACGTCGAGTGGCAGGGTTTTGTGACCAAGGACGCCAGATGGCAAGGTCGCTGCCTCGCCGTTGAGCATTCCCACAATCACCCATTCGCATGCATCGCTGATGGCAAAGTTGCCAGCAAATACAGATTCAGCCGCCATTTGGACCGCAGAGCAGCCTAGCGAGACCGCTGCACCTCCCGCTTCTAGAACCAGATCAGACAGGGGCCGTGCGATGCTTGGCCATGCCCAGCCGCCCGGGTGGCCAGCCGAGAAGTTGCACGCTGAGCCAGCATGTTTTCCACCGGCCCCGGCATTGGCATTCGCCCATGTTGGCCCTGCCCCATGGTAATTGGAGTGCAGATTGACGGAGCCTCCAGAGGATCAATCGTCCACAGGTGCTCGGGATCCCCCTCCGCCTGCAGCCACACCTGCATATCGGCCGCTTCCGTAGGCGTTGGCTGCCGCGAGGGCATAGACCACGCCGCAATCTGTACTGGCACTGGCCCCTCCAAGGTCTAGAACGAGGCCCCCATGATGGCCCCAATCTGCTCCTGCGGCCAAGGGCGCGATCATCAGGAGACCGATACAGGGTGCGTATGTGCTTGTTCGAGTTATTTTCATTTGAATCACGTGCCGAATTGGCGAATGGTCAATAATATTGCCAGAATGAATCTATTGATTTCTTTTTTTACCCTCGCTAATTTTGGCCAATTCGGCCGTTTATAATCAAACAAAGCAAGTTGGTCTGCAATAATATATGTTGCCAGGCACCGATTTAGGCGCATACAGCCCAACTCATTGCAGGCCTCGTACGGATTCACTACCGACGCAGACTCAAGGAGATAGAGGGAAAAGGTGCCCAGGGCGGGCAAAAATACACGCTCAGATGAACAGTTCCAAGTCGCAAACGCCAGGAGCGAAATTGGCTACGACAGAAACGTTGGTGTCCTCGAGGACGCCAACTTGATCCAAAGCGGTGCTGTTGGAAGAGATGATACTTGGCAAGACAACTTGCTCGCCGTCGCGGTCACCCACGAGGAAGGCGTTGCCGACCGTGTCCGTGGCGATGGAGCCCACAAACTTGCTGGCTCCAGTTTCCTCCGATACTTCACAGGCAACTGCAATGGCGTCGTCTGGACCCACAATGCCGCCGCCGTGACCGTGGTCGCCAGGGTATGTGCAACTTGCCCAGTAGGTGGTAGATCCGGATTGAGCGTTGGCGTTCGCCTGCTTCACGCCCTCGCCTTGGTAATTGCTGGAAGCCGTCACAGTGTGCGTGCCCTTGTGGTAGTAATTTTGCTGACCTGGGCCGAATTGGCCGTAGGTGTAGGCGGAAGCCGAGTAGCCCCACGGGTGATCAGCAGCATAGGCAGAGGCTCGAGCACCATACTCATCACAGCGGGTAAAAGCGGAGACAAGCATTTCGTAGTGGTCATCGTCAGGAGCAAAACCAATTGCGCCGCCGATGCCCCAGTGGGCAGCGATTGCGGACGGGGCACAAATCAGGAACGCAGCAAACAGCGTTAGCGATATTTTTGCAGTTACCATTGTAGACATAGGAACCATTTTGCGCACATCCCCCGACCACTTTGAGAATATGCGTCTCGATGTTCCCCCGGGTAACAAAATAACGAAAGTCCTTGGTTAATTGCATGCAGCCACCGGCTGAATTCTTCCCACGACACCCTCAAATCCTCCAATCGCCAAGCGCCCTTCGTGGCCAAGGTCAAAATCGGCATCATCCAAACCCACGCCGACGACACCGCTGAAGCAAACCTTGAGCGAACGCTCACACTCATCGACCAAGCCGCCTCGGCTGGCGCCAA
>JBFJXT010000229.1:0-3613 GCA_041623015.1 Thermoplasmatota archaeon
CACGGCTACGGCACCGTCATCGGCACCGGCAACGCGGTCGTCGAATGGGACCCCAACCCCGAGACGAGGGTTGTGACGCCGAGGATCATGACCTAAGTGCCAGACCGCGCGTCCTGGAAGATACCGACATCGATCGGGACTGAGCCTGACGCACCCACGTGGTCCCTGGCATTGACTACTATTCTGAAAAAAAAATGGCGACTAGTCGCCTTGTGCCGCGCACGACTCGCTCGCCCTTCAAGGGCGCTCCCTTGATCCAGATCGCTTCCGGCAACCACACGCAGGCCGGGCCCGGCTTGCACATCTGAGCAGCGTCCGGCATCGTATCGGGATGCCGCGCTGCGCCTCGCACACCCGCTCGGCGTTGACGTGATCCGCACGAAAATTTCGACACCCATTCAGTCGATGCGGTCAGCACGAAGGGCGCAGGGCAGAAGACCACAAAGAACCGGCGCGTGCGCCGGCATCTGCGCCCCCAAGGTATCCGACCTACACCGGTTCCGAATGAAAATCTGGCCAGCTCGTGGGCCACAGGCCCAAGTTGACCGTCCGCGCGGAGAGACGCCAGAAGGGTCCCCACGAAGGTCCGGAGTAAGGCCTAACTCATGCCGCCCAGACCTGCCTCAAGGCGCAGCCCGGACGTGCCGAAACTGGAGACACCACAATTCTCGATTCGGCATTTGTCTACGCCAACCGGGATGCCCGAGTGGGCAGAAATTCCCCCGCGACAAGTGATTTCCAGAGATGTAGCTGACTTCACTAGAACAAGCCTTGGCATATTCCAACCAACCAAATACTCCGGCACGATTGTGGCCTGGCGGCGCCTTGCCTGCGCAGATGTGCGCACCAAGGCATCGCGCCACAACGCCAAACCAACCAAGGAACGTGAATCAACCATGAAAACCAGGCCAACCAAACCCAACCTCAGCGCAGCCTCTACCCGGCATCCGGCCCAAGCAACATGGCGCGCAGTCCAATCTGGATTCCTACTACTAGTCCTGACCAGCCCGTTCGTGGCTGCTGAATCCCCGACCGGGGATTGGCCGGCACCTCCAGAGAGTGCGGTTGATCTTGATAATTGGGCTAACGTGGTTTTCTTCGATGGCCACCCAGTCACCACGCGAGGCGCCCTCGACCCTCGATTTGTGCCTGAACCACTTGGCTCTACCGCCAAGATCGTAGAAGATCTGGGCACCGTGTTCGACCTCGTGGTTCAGGATTGGCCAGATATTGGCATGACCGAACCCGTTCCCCCGAGGACCCTTACCCTAACAGTGAAGCACCAGATCAACGGGAATGTCGGCGTGCTCTACAATTTGTCGTTTGATGCACTTGACCAGCAAGATCGAATCATGAGTTTCCCTGCCGTACCGGTGAACAAACACGCCACATACAGCTTGGAGCTGTCGGATGCACCAGCAGGTGAGTCCAGCGCCATACACAAGACATTCACCATCGACCCCATCAGCCCGCGGGGATTGGAACAGGCTGTGGACTTGGATTTTGATCCGGAAAACGGCACGGCGACGGCCTCGGCTCAAGCCTATAATCCGGGGCTATGCCAATCGTTTCAAACGCAGTATTCTCGTTCCTGGCTCGGGTACGGCACGCATGCGGAATCCACTTACAGGACCGCAGTAGACACGAAAATCGCATACGGTGGCTGGAAGGTCCGCTACGATGTATCCTGCCCAGGCGGGAATGTGAATTCAGGCACGTATGAATTCTCCTTTTCTGGCACCGCACCCAACCACATCAACCTAGGCACGACATCTACGGAGGACATCGCCACCGCCATTCACATGCAAGGATACAAGACTCCCCGAGACTGTCGTAACCTCGGCAGCTACCTAGGCTACCGCTGTCAGGGAATCGAAATGATCACGGATGAGCCGCTTACGTTCGTTGACACTAACCTCGATCATTGGGAGGAGCGCTTTGCCAATGCCCCACTCCAACCGCAAGAAGATTCTTCGTGTGCATACTACAACCGCTTAGGCCAGGCCGTGTTTGCTGCGGCTACTTGGGCGATCACGAGTGGCATGAGTACCGCGGCCAGCTTCACCACATCCATTACGGCGTCGCAAATCTCACCCCGCCTGTGCGATGAATACAACTACCAAACGCCGTCATCTTTTTCGGGATATGAAGGCAAGGGCGTTGAATTCCACCGAGCCATTACTACCAATCAACATGTGGAAAAGCTGGCAGAAATTAACGTAAAATTCCGAGATTCGGGATACGGCACGATCGCAGTCATTGGGCATGTTGATGCCCGCATCGGCATGACTGCGTGTTACCGATGCGGAAGCATTTGGCAAGACGAAGCATACCACTACCGGGTCCCTGTCCCCTTCAGGGCAGTCTGAATTAGACCATGGCTAGCTTACATATCGAGCGCTGGGCTACAGTAGCTTTCTTGCTGGTGGCTGGTGGCTGCCTGCAAAGCCCAGCCCACGGTGACGACCCAGCGCCACCAACCAAGCCATTTGAAATCCAGGAGCGAGACTTATCACGCGCCGCACCCTATGCCACGCAACCGCACCCGGATTTAGAGAAGTTGAATCGATTCCTACAATCCGTGCCGTTTGGGGGAGCAACCCCGGCGTGCCCGTGGCGGAGTGAACCATTGCCGTTCAACGCGAGCAATGATATTCATTTTGAATTTCTTGGAGAGTACATAGGGTCCTGTTGGGCTTGGCAAGAGATCGGTGAATTAATGGGATCTCTGGCCAGTGATGGAGCGCGCGCCGCGCACATACGGCAAACAATCAATGAAAGCCGATCCGTCATGCTCAGCACCTATGGGGCTCTCTCCAATCACTCCGTGGGTTCCGTCGTCGATTATGAGGTTCTAGCTCTGCTTCAGCGCTTGGCGTGGGGCGTCAACCAGTTCCTAGACAGCGCTCTGCATGGCCTAGAGCAAGCCAAGAAGGACCCAACGGAGGATGTCTTCGTAACTACAATGATGAACGCCCTCGGCCCCCAAACGTACGCCGAGCGCATCGCCTACGTGCTCGATGAATACCCATGGCAAGCAGGAATCTGTACACCCCCAGCCGACTTGTGGTCTCGAATCGAAATGAAACTGGCCAAGCTTGACGCGGCCGCCAGTTATTGGGCCGAACCCGACGAGGCCGAATGGCTTAGCGAACCACTTGGTCTCGTCAGGCGTCACATCGAGCCCGCGCTGGCCGACTACCAACGGAGGAACTGGCCGGCCGCCGCCATGCTGATGGAGGTCACACTCGACCATCAAACCCGGTTCAACCAATACCGGGGCCTGGACGAGTTCCCGCCGGCGAGCGTCGTCCAGGACCTCCTGGAGCAAGAACGGCAACCAGCAACGGGATTGTCCACCGAGTACTTGCTGCGGAGCTACCAGGACTTGGATACGGTGCAAGCCCGAAAATGGGAGCGCGACGCGTGGCTGCCACCCAACGCCCTAGCCGCCTTGTACCAGGATTGGACCTTCTGGGGAACGACCTGCATTCCCGCGCCCTAGGCCGTGAAGCAACCTTTTCCTTTTCACCCGCCCAGATGACCGTCCCTGTCGGGGCGTTGCCGTCAGGCACCGCCCCGAATCAATGGCCCGGGAACACATCTACCACCC
>JBFJXT010000230.1:0-3604 GCA_041623015.1 Thermoplasmatota archaeon
AACGTGGTGCAGGGAGACGGCGCGTTGGGCCTCGAATCGGAGGCGCCGTTTGATGCGATTTACATCACCTGCGCCATCCCCAACATACCCCATGCGTTGCTCAATCAACTTCGAGACGGCGGCCACTTTGTTGCCCCCGTGGGAGTCACTCGATGCCAGTTGATGGCTGGCCGCCGACAAGGCGACAGCATGGACTTGGAGGACCTTGGGCCCTGCTTGTTTGTCAATGCCCAAGGCGAATTGGGTGAAGACAACACCGATGATGATTTTGGCGACGATGACGATGATGACGATGGGGGCGGCGGCTTGATGGCTGCGGCCCCGTGAGCGCATTGACCGCCCGTACCTTCTTGGCGGGTGCCCCGCTCGGGCGTCTGTGCAGCCCCTGCTGAACGTCTCCAACTCCCACCTGTTTTGGCAGGGCAAGGACCCACAACCCCTTGCAGGCATGCACGCCCCGGCGTTCCTGGCTTGGCCTCGTGGCGACGAATCCATCACGGACGCCCAAAAGCGCTTGGCCGCGGCGGTGGAGGCAGCCCGAGGCGGCGACCCGAACGGCGAGGATTTGTCGAAGGTGCTCAGCGTTGGAGAGCCCGTTTCGTATCAGTCCTTCTGGGACCACAATCGCAGCCGAGACGTGATTCCAGTCACCTGCAAGCGGCCTTACTGGGTGCCGGACGTGTCGGATCGGTTGTTCTGGGATCACGATTTTTACACGGCAGAGCACGACATTCCATACATCGAGCGCACCCTTGGCGATTTGAGCGCCGAGAAGGATTACTGGCTCTGGGATAGCCATGGCAAGCGCGCCGACTTGAGCGTGCTCACGTACGACATTGAAACCACCGAATACGGATCGGGGAAGAAGGAAATCCCCATCGACGTGATTGGGTACGCCGACTTCAAAGTCAGTTATGAAGCGAGCAAGGACCTAGAGACGGAAGCATTTGATTTCCGCTTCACGGACCTTGACCAGGATTACCTTGGCAAGGAAGTCATCCAATTGGTGGCCCGCAATGAGGACGAAGAACTGGACAACCTGCACCAGTTTACCCAATTGGCCGTCAAGCACGATGTCATCGCAGGCCACAACGTCCTCGGGTTCGACAACCTACAGATTCGCAACCGCATCGGCTCCTTCCTGGTGCGAGACCAAAAACAGGAATTCTTGAACCCCGACATGCGCGGCTGGTTCAACGAATTCACGGACACCTGGAGCCGCAAGGACCGCTCATTCCACTTTGGCAGCAGCAGCGACATCAGTGTCTGGCACCCCACAACGCTCGACACCTTCCACGCGGCGCGCAAGTTCTACTTCTTCCACGACGACTTCACCCTCAAGGGCCTCGCGCCGTGGCTTGGCGTGGATGTACCTGGCCGCGTCTACATGGAAGCAGCGCAAATGGGCCTCGACGCAAAGACCCTCGAATACAACAAGCACGACGTGCAAGAGCAACTGGGCATCACGCAGATTCTCTTGGCGCAGGCGCTGCCGTTGAGCTTCACCGTAAACATGCCCCTTGACAGCCTCTTGACGGGCGGCAACACGAAGATGTGGGATCACATGGCGTTCCTGCGAGCACGCCGCCAGCGCCGCATCATGCCCGCCACTTGCCGCGCCCAGAGCATTGCGCGAAGTGTTCAACGCGCCATCCCCTACAATGACTTTCCAAGCCGCGAAGATGTGAGCCAAGCAGTGCTGACCGCTGGCCCAGAGGCCGCCGAGAAGGAGTTCTTGCGCGTGGCCAAGCAAGGCCCCGAAATGCCGTTCTGGGTAGAGCACCCCGGCGTCATTAGCCGACCCAATGGTGGCCGCGAAAACCCACACGGGTACGCCATCGTGGGCGGCTTGACCCTGAAGCCGGACTCCGACCTCAAGAGCCACTTCGTCCCCTGGTACCACGTGGTGGAGGCGGACGTTGGAGCCATGTATCCAACCATCTTGAAGGCTCAGAATCTCACGGCAGACACGGTCCAGCCCGCCAAGAAAGGCGAACAAGTGGACGATTGGATTTGGCTCATGGACTTGGAGCCTGGATTTGCCGAATCGGGGCGCTACGAAGTGCGCAGGCCCTTGCCAGAGGAGACGTTCACTCGTGGCCGCGGCTGGATGATTGGCGTGGCCCACCGCAAGGAAGACGGCCTCGTCAATTCCGCCATGACCGGGATTCTGGACACCATTCAGAAAGTCAAAAATGCCCGCGCCGAAGCCAAACAACAAGGCGCCGACAAGGATCAGATTCGCATCCTGGACATGACCTACGCCAGCCTCAAGGCAGCCCGCAACGCCGGCACCCATGGAATCCTCGTGGCGGTGAATGTCTCTTGCCGGCAGTTCAATGTCTGGGGCGGCGCCAACATCACCACCATTGGCCAGAAGGTGCTCCATGAAACCCGAGAGGACTTCGAGAAGGACGGCATTCGCGTGGTGTACGGCGACACGGACGGCATCTACCTCGGGTGCAGCAAATCGGTTGGCAACTTGCCCCACCTGGCGGCTGCGGTTGGCGCCGATGAATTACCGGACGCCGACAAATGGATTACCCTGCCCGACAAGGCGATTAAGGCAGTGGAGACTGCCAATTTGCGCTGGCGAAAGGAACTCAACTACGAGGACTTTGAGCTAGAGGCGGAGCAGTACGACGCCATGGTGTTCGTGGTGCACAAGAATTACCTGAAGTTCAAGACCAAGGGCGACGAGTTCGTCATGGAGACCAAGGGCAACAACTTCAAGGGCAGCGACAAGGCGCCGTTGGCTCAGAAGTTGCTGCAGCCCATCATGCAAAAGGCGCTCCAGGAAGTCTCCAGTTGGGACGAGGAAGAGGACGCCCGGGAACGGATGAAGACCGCAATCAAGCGTGCCACCAAGGAAGTGATGGCTGGCGTTCACATTCACGAAACCCCCTGGCCCGACCTGGTGCTTCGCCAGAGCGTTCAACCGGTGCGCTCCTACAAGCCCAACCCCGACGGAACGCTCTCCACGTTTGCCGTGCGGACCATCGCCATCGAGCATTTGCTTGGAGAGGCGGTGCGCCAGGGCCGCAAGTTCAAGTTCGTAATTTGCAAGGATCCACTTCCGTTGTACAACGACCCCAAGGTGCGAGCGGATACCAAGCAGCGTCTGGCAACCAGTGGCTACAATTTGCAGGTCAAGAAGCCCCGCAAGTCAGGCATCAAGCCGATTGAGTACATGTGGCCAGTGGACTACATCATCGAGAAAAAACTCGAACACACCGTCGACTGGGTGTGGTACAAGGAGATGGTTGAGAATTACGTCAAAGGCGCCTTCGGCTTCGACTCACTAGAGTTGGCCGTGCAGCGAGACTTGAGCAGTTGGTTCTGAGGCGGCAAGTCGGTCGCGCCGTGCGCGATCCGGCCTAAACGATCGACCCCTTTTGGGGTCGGTCGGAGAACTACGTCAAGGGCGCATTCGGCTTCGACTCACTAGAGTTGGCTGTTCAGCGAGACTTGAGTAGCTGGTTCTGACACGGCAGGTCGGTCGCGCCGTGCGCGATCCGGCCTAAACGATCGACCCCTTTTGGGGTCGGTCGGAGAACTACGTCAAGGGCGCATTCGGCTTCGACTCACTAGAGTTGGCTGTTCA
>JBFJXT010000231.1:0-3587 GCA_041623015.1 Thermoplasmatota archaeon
CACGACGCCGAAGCCGGGGCCCATGTTGCTCAAGGCGGAGACGCTGGCACCCATGGCGTCCACGATGTTCTGGAACGCAGGGTCAAACACGGCGAGCATGATGCCGCCAACCACCCAGACGGTGATGAAAACGAGCAGGAAAGCCCCCATGGTCATGACGGTGGAGGGCTCGAGGGCTCGCCCTGATACTTTGAGTGGGTTCACGGAGCGTGGGTGGAGGACGCGCTGAAATTGTTGTGCGACTAGCTTGAACATCAACAGGACCCGGATATGCTTGATGCCGCCCCCGGTGCTGCCAGCGGTGGCACCTGTGACCATCAGCAACAATAGCAGGAGTTTGCCCGCGTTTGGCCACCCATCGTAATCGGCCGTGCTGAATCCGGTGCTGGTGATGAGGCTCGCGGCCGTAAATGCCGCATCCCGCACGCTGCCGCCTGCTGCTTGGCCGGCGCGAACCAGGAGCCCGGTGATGGCGAGGGTGATGAGGGTGAAGGTTGCCAGGAAGAACCGCCACTCGGGGTCTTTCCAGAGCAGTTTTGGCCGTCCGTGCAGCGCGTAGTAGTGGAGGGTGTAGCTCATGCCAGAAATGAGCATGAACACAATCAGCACCCCTTCGAGAATGCCGTCATGGTAGTAGGCGATGCTTTCGGCGTGGGCGCCAAATCCGCCGGTGCTGATGGTGGGCAAGGTGAGCATCAGGGCTTCGTAGAGTGTTTGCTTGAAGCCAAGCCCGTGCCGTGCCAAAACGCCCATGAGCACCAAAAACAGGACCCCCGTGAAGGACAAGTACACCATCCAGAGCAGGCGAGCGGTTTGAGCCAACCTAGGGGTGATGCGTTGCACGGAGGGCCCCGGTGCTTCAGCTTGCAGGAGTTGCGTGCCGCCTTGGCTCAGCCTGGACAGCAATGCCACGGACAAGACGATGATGCCCATACCGCCGATGAATTGCAGCAACGCCCGCCACAGCATGAGCGACTTGGGGACGCCTTCTAGGGGCCCATCAATGACCGAGGCGCCTGTGGTGGTCAATCCGCTCATCGCCTCAAAGAAGGCGTCGCTAGGCCGAATTAGCACCCCTTGCATCATGAATGGCATCATGGCAACAAGACACAATGCCAGCCAGCCAATGCCCACGGAGAGGTACGCCTCGCGATCGTGAAGTTGGCTCGAAGCGTGGGGCCCCGCAATCTTGAGCAACGCGCAAGCCAGGGCGTAGGTGATGGCAAAGCACGCCATGAACACCAGGAGACCCAGGGGAAGCGCCACGGACCCAACCCGTAGATTGGGCGCGTCATAGGCCATGGCAAAAAGTGCCGGAACGAGGAACGTGAAACTGAAAAGCCGCAAGACAGAGCCAACGGTTCCCAGGACCCGCAGCACCCGTCCGTCAGAGCGATTGAGCAAGGAGTCCCACTCCAGCAATCCGGTCCCGGCGCCCATTGTTGGCGCTCTTGCCAATGCGAGAGCAGGCCAAGGAAGAGCACAATGCCGATGCCTTCACAATGTGGACTCAATCGGCCCACTACTTAGCGCGCGGACCCTAATTCCATGCGTGAAACCATGTGGCGAAGGGGCTAATACCGCGCGTCGTCGTTTGCGTTTTCGTAAGCCGTGGATCCCACCGAGGAACAGGTTCGCTTGGTGCTGCAAAACCCGGGCGCAGCGATGGTGATGCAAGCATGCATTCCGCGAGCCTGCTCTGCCAAGTGCATCAGTGAAACAACGGGCGTACCTGTAGTCACCGTGTATCGACACGTCAAGCAGCTGCTTGCGCTGAAGTTGCTGGTGGTTGAGCGCAGTGCCATGACCGAGACGGGAAAACCCTACGACCTGTACAAGTGTCCCCTCGAATGGGCACGGCTCACGGTCTCCGCCGAGGGCATTAATGTTCAGTGGCAGGCCCGCCGAAGCACCGGAGACCGCTTGCACGACTTGTGGAAACAACTGGAGGACCGAACTTGAACGACGTCATCATCACATTGTCCATTCTCCGGGGTGCCACCGTTGTGGCTGGCACCATCTTCCTGTTTTTCATCGCGCAGGCATACCGAAAGCACCGCAGCCGATCCTTGGCCGTATTGGCTCTGGCGATCGCTCTGATGGTGGTAGCGGTGCTTGCGGAGGGCGTGGCGTTTTTCCTATTTGGAGCGAGCCTCGGGCACGCTGAAAGTGTAGAGGCCGGCATCACTCTGTTGGCATTCCTTGTGCTGCTCTGGTCCGTCCGGCGGCACACGGAAGCTTAGGCGGACATTCCTCACACGGGGCTGCCCTGAAACCCTGTCCCTCACCCCAACCCTGAAACCTAGCGCCACCCAACCCGGTGTCGTGGCCCAACCTCGCCTCGCCCGCGCGTTCGAGGGTGCCGTGGAACACGCGGTGCATTGGAGCGTTGAGCACCGCAAGGCGGTGTTGATGGTCACGTGGCTCCTGGCGCTCCTGGCGGTGCCGGGGGTGTTTCAGTTACAAGTCCACAACCGTATGACCGAGTGGGTGGACCCCGATGCGCCCGACGCGGCGGCGTTTTTGACCGGCGTGGACCACTTGGAGGGGCTGGTCAATTTTGAGCGCACCCTCATCCATTACGACGGAACCGACCCGGACGGGTTGCTGTCTGTGCAGGCACTTCGAGACCAAGAAGCCCTCGTGGATCACGTCGCCGCGTCGGTGCCAGAACTCACGAGTGTCGTGGGGCCCGTGCGGTTTGTGCAGTTGGCCCAGTACGAATTGGAGCGGGGCCGCGGCGAAGACCCCCAAGAAGCTCGACTGCCAGAATCCGATGACGAACTTCGATTGGCGATTCGCGCCGCCAGGGATACCCAACCTGAGTTGTTTCAGTACGTCTTGACACCCGATTTGCGAACGGGGTACCTTGGCTTCCAATTCGAAGCGCCTCCCTTCACTCTGGACGCAACCGCCGTCGGGGGCCGGGTCGCAGACAGCATTCAAGATGCTTACGCCACCCTCGAATTTTCGTCCCTCTCGCCCGAATTGACTGACTCCGTGGGCGTTGCCTCCGTGTCAAGCCACGTGAACGGCCTCATGTACCGCGACATGGCAGTCCTCGGTAGCCTCGGCGTCGCGCTCGTGTTCATCTTGTTCCTGGCCTCGGCGGGGCGCCCTGCAGCCGTGATGGGTGGATTCACCAGCCTCGGCGTCGGCCTCTTGTTGACCATAGGCACCCTTGGATGGCTTGGAGTTCCGTTCAATGTGCTCAACTTTGCCGTCCTGCCCCTTGTCATGGGTAACGGCATCGACTACAGCATCCATGTGCTTGCTGAGGCCCGGGCAGATCGGCGGGGCTTTGGCAAGGGCCTCGGGCGCCACCTTGGCAAATCCCTGGGCGTGCCGATCATTTTGGTCACCCTCACCACCTGCATTGGCTTGCTAACGCTTGGCACCAGTCGAAGCCCCTACCTTCGCCAAATGGGCATCCTTGCCGCCAGCAGCATCGCCCTCATTGCGGTGCTCAGCCTCACCTACTTGCCAGCATTCTTGGCCACCTTTGCCAAGGGCGACCACAAAACCCGCGCGGCCCCCACGTTTGGTGCGGGCGTGTTTCTGGCCAGCGGCAAAATCGCCAAGAAGAA
>JBFJXT010000232.1:0-3573 GCA_041623015.1 Thermoplasmatota archaeon
ATGGATCCCCCCGTGAGCAGCCGCCCTTACCTTGACATCACCACCCAAACGGCGGCCGCCTTCGGCATTGATTTGCGCGTACAGGGAGACACGTATCACATTCCAGGTAATCAAACGGTCACGGACACAGAATTCACGGTCGAGGGCGATTGGTCCGGGGCAGCGTTCCCCCTCGCCGCGGCCGCCATCAGTGGCGGAACCGTCACTGTAGAAGGCCTCCTAGAGGACAGCCCCCAAGGCGACCGTGCGATACTTCAGATTCTTGCCCAATTTGGAGCCACCATCACTAAACACACGGTCACGGGAGGCCCACTTGTTTCTCCTGGTACCGTGAATGTTTCTGCAACCCCAGACCTGTTTCCGGCCCTTGCTGTTGTTGCTGCTTGCGCCCAAGGCACCACGCAATTTGTGGGGGGCGCTGCCCTTCGACACAAGGAATGCGACCGAATCCGTGCCATGGCTCAAGGGCTTGAACGGCTTGGCATCCGCGTCCAAGAACACCCAGAAGGCCTCGAAGTACAGGGCTCCCCCAGCGGTTTGACTGGCGGCACCGTGGAGGGATTCGCAGACCATCGCATTCACATGGCATTCTGCATCGCAGGACTCGTGGCAACCGGCCCTGTGACCGTCACCGACCCCGAACACGTGGCCATCAGCTACCCCAATTTCCACCAGGACCTCGAACACCTCACGGAGACCCCATGAACACCTTCGGCCGCCGCTTACGCATCCACATCTTTGGCGAAAGCCACGGCCACGGCATCGGCGTCCTTCTGGATGGGATTCCCCCAGGCCTTCCGGTTGACCAGGAAGCGATTCAAGCAGCCCTTGACCGCCGCCGCCCCGGAACCGGCCCCCTCGTTAGCGCGCGCAATGAACCAGATACCGCCGTGATTCAATCCGGCGTCCATGAGGATCTTTCTACCGGCGCACCCCTGTTGGTTTGGATTGGTAATCAAGACGTTCGAAGCCGCGACTACAGCGAGGTGCTTCGAAAGCCAAGACCCGGACACGCAGACTGGGTCAATCGCGCATGGAGTCACGGCCACGCAGACCTTCGCGGAGGCGGGCACAGCAGCGGACGGCTCACGGCGGGCCTTGTTGCTGCCGCGGCCATCGTCGCGCCATTACTCGATCAGCACAACATCCGAGTGGGCGCTCACCTGCACCAAGTAGGAAGCCTCGCAGGGACTGCAAACTCGGGAGCCCTCTCCGTTGCTGATTTGCACAAGGCCCGAAGCAGCCCGATCCACACGGCCCACGCCGACGAAGAGTCCACAATGGTGGATTTGATTCAAGCGGCCCGAGAGTCCAAGGACTCCGTGGGCGGCATCGTATCCTGGCGCGCCGAAGGCATCCCTGTAGCCCTTGGCGACCCGTTCTTTGACTCCGTAGAGAGCCTCCTGGCCCACATGCTGTTTTCAGTTCCCGCCGTCAAAGGCGTAGACTTTGGCCAAGGATTTGCCAGTGCCTCCATGAAGGGCAGCGAACACAACGATCCGCTGGCCCCCGGCAAAGACGGAACCATTCAGCCAACCAGCAATCACGCAGGCGGCATCCTTGGCGGACGCACCACCGGCGCACCCCTATGGGGAAGCGTGGCAATCAAGCCAACCAGCAGCATCTTCCAACCCCAAAACACCGTGGACATTGAAACCGGAGAATCGGCAGTGCTTGAACTCAAAGGCAGGCACGATCCCTGCATCGCCATCCGCGCTGTCCCAGTCGTCGAAGCCGCCATCATGCTCGTGCTAGCGGATCTGGTGCTTCAAGCAAAACAGGAGGGGCACCTGTGACCCGCATCATGAAATTTGGCGGGGCCGCAGTCAAGGACGCCGACGCCATTCGCAACGTGGCCAAAATCGTCGTCGCACAACCCGACCCCCATGTGGTCGTCACCAGCGCCATGGCAGGGGTGACGGACTTGCTCGCCGCCGCCCCCGTCCGCGTCGCCGACGACGAAAAACAAGTGTTTGTGGTCCTCGATGAATTGCGCCAACGGCACCTTTCCACCCTCGAGGATCTCGCTCCAGACGACGAAGCTGCCCAGTACGCACTGCGCATCGGCCTCGAACACCTAGAACGCCTCCTGTACGGCATTGCGTACACACAGGAAACCACGCCGCGTCTTTGCGACATCGTGGAAAGCTTCGGCGAACGGCTCGCCGCCCCCCTCGTGGCCGCCGGCATCCGCCTACATGGCCGCGACGCCGTTTCCCTTGACGCCGAACGCGCAGGTGTCCGGACCCTTGGCCCCTTCCGCAACGCCAGGCCTGACTTCTATGCCATGGCCAACCTCGTGCCCGAACGGCTCGAGCCCCACCTAGACGCGGGACGAATCCCCGTTGTGACTGGGTACTATGGCGTGGACGAACAAGGCCACCCCACTTTGTTTGGACGAGGCGGCAGCGACTACGTGGCAAGCCTCCTGGCGGTCAGCATTGGCGCCGAAGCGGTCGAACTCTGGAAAGACGTTCCAGGCTTCATGACCAGTGACCCCCGCGCCATCGCCGACGCAGTGCTCGTGCCTGAATTGGGCTACGATGAAGCGGCAGAATTGGCCCACTTTGGTGCCAAAGTGCTTCACCCCCGCGCCGTGGAACCGCTTGAACCTCACGGCGTACCCATTCACATTCGCAGCCTCGACGCCCCCGATGCGCCCGGCACCGTCATTCGCGCCCAAGTAGGCAAAGCGGCCCGCATGGTGCGCAGTTGTGCCAGCAAAGGCAACCTCGGCATCCTGCGCCTCAACGGCCCCGGCATGGCCTACTCGCAAGGTGTTGCCAAGCAAGTGTTTGACCGACTGGACACGGAGTCTATCAATGTCCTGAACCTGAGCACCAGTCAAGCCACGTTCGCGTTGCTTCTGGACGATCACGACGTGGTCCGCGCCTACAATGTGCTCCTTCCTTTGGTTGGCGGCGTGGTCCAGAGCATTGAGAAAATGCACAACCGCAGTCTCGTTTGCGTCGTTGGCCGAGGCCTGGGCGAGACCCCGGGCAGTGCCGCGCGAATCCTGGATGCGGTGGGCGCTAAGGGCGTCAACATCGAAATGATCAGCCTCGGCGCCAGCGACATCGCCATCGATTTCATCGTGGAAGCCCATCAACGAGACGATGCGCTTCGCAGTGTCCACGACGCATTCCTCGGAGACCCCCCATGAACCCAACGACCCCCACCGAAGGAAAAATTGGCTGCGCAGTGCTCGGCGCAACGGGCACCGTGGGTCAACGATTCGTGGAACTCCTGGACAATCACCCCCGGCTAGAACTTCGAGCGGTGGCTGCCAGTGAACGCAACCAAGGCCGTCCTTACGCGGAGGCAACCCAATGGCGATTGGATGAAGAGATGCCAGATTGCGCCGCCGGGCTCGTGCTCGAAAGCATCGATGCCATTGGCGAGCGCAGCGACATTCGCGTGGTGTTCAGTGCCCTCCCCGGCGACGAAGCAGGCCCCATCGAGCGCGCTCTCGTCGATCAAGGAAAAGCGGTCTTCACCAACGCCAAAGACCTGCGCATGGCCCCTGACGTTCCGCTGTTGATTCCAGAAGTCAACCCGGAACACATGGAACTC
>JBFJXT010000233.1:0-3566 GCA_041623015.1 Thermoplasmatota archaeon
CGAATACGCCCTTCGCAGCTTCTACATGATTACCCACATCAGTGAATCCGATCGCCGACCCCAATCCCAACCCCGCCAACCCGCCAAGTCTCGCTCCCGCCAGGCGCCCGAGCAATCGAACCCGATTACCGAGAAGTAAACGGCCGCAGGTTCTTGGCCCCTCAGGCCCATAGAAGCACGGGCCCCAGGAGGCCCCGACGACGCCGCTACATCCGCACGGGCCCAAGACCACCCCCATGGCGCTTGGCCTAGGCGGCCTTCTAGAATCCTTCTCCACCTTCTGGAACAACAACCAGGACGCCATCGAAGGGTTCGCCGTCTACACCCTTGGCATCTTGATTTACGCCCTCATTGTCAACTTGTTCTACCAACACATCAGCAAGCGCGTCATGTTTGCCGGGCGCACCGTCCGAGGCCGCACCCGCGTCAAAGGCCCCGCCAAAGGCTGGGTCTACCTGATGCTGTTTCCCATGGTCAGCTTTGCATTCTTTCTTCTGTTGTCTCTGTCCCTGCTGTTTCTTGGCAGCCAAAATCAAACCGCCACCCAAGTGGTCACGTTCTCATTCTCTCTTGTGGCAGCCGTGCGCGTGGCGGCATACTTTAGCGAGGCCACCAGCCACGACGTCGCCAAAATGCTCCCCCTGGGCCTGCTTGGCGTGGTGGTGGTGCAAGCGCAATTTTCATCGCTTGCTGAATCCGGTCGCCGCCTCGCTGAATTCTTCGACCATGCCGGCCTTGTTGCCTTCTTTTTCGTCATCGTTGTGGCACTGGAATACGGCCTTCGCGCCTTCTACATCTACGTGCTACACGAACGCCCACCCGGCAGCAAAGGCGGCCGAGCCAACCGCGCCCGCAGTCGCATGGTTTACTCCGGCATCCGACCCCACTTGGAGCCCGCCGACGAAGCAACTCCACCACCCCCACGATAATCCTCCCCATTCTCTATAGAATCAAAGCATCAAGATTGCATCCACCACGCGAATCCAATGCCTATGCAAACAGCATACACGGGAGACGGCACTGTGGCCGTTCTTCGCAAGCGCATCGACGCCGCCCTTGGGTTCTAAGGGCCAAAAGAGGCGGAAATCTCGCCGCCCAGACCCCTCCTCCTTTTTACGAGCGCCAGCATAGTCGAGTTTCGATGACGACCACGGTGGGCATCAAGACCCCCGAGGGCATCGTACTCGCGACCGACCGCCGAGCCACCATGGGCTACTATGTGGCGGACAAGGACGTTGTGAAAATCGAACCCCTCGACGAAAACAGCGCGATCACCATCGCCGGTTCGGTAAGCCAAGCGCAAGGCTTTGCGCACATGCTACGCCTCAACCTCGAATACACCAAAGGCCGACGCGGCTGGGCACTCTCCCCCGCCGAACTGGCCAAACTCGCCAGCCACAGCATCCAACGCAGCGGCGGCATCTACGGCCAATTTATTCTCGCCACCCGCGACAATAAGGGCGCCAATCTATGGGACGTGGGCGGCGATGGCTCGCTCATTTCCAAGAAGGACTTCACCGTGACCGGCAGCGGAACTGGCCCCGCCGTGGGTGTCCTCGAATCTCAGGACTGGAACAAAATCAAGACCCTCAAGACCGCCCAAGAAGCGGCCATGAAGGCCATTAAGGCCGCCACCCAGCGCGACGTTGGCAGTGGTAACGGCCTCGTCGTTTACACGCTCCCCAACGAAGGCGAGTACGACATGAAGACATACACATTCAACCAAACCGTGGAGGTTGACTCGTGAAGCACAGCATCAAGAGCGAAGCGATTGATGGTGTAGCCAATGCAGTGTACCGGAGGTGCACAGCATGAAGCCATCCGTTGACACCAGCTACCTTCACTTCGATGAGACCGGCAACATCCCGGCCATCAAGTTCGCCCGCATCACCCTCGGCATGGGCTTGCCCATCGTCGCAGCCAAGAACGACGAAATGGTCGTTGTGGCCACGGTCAACCGCGACGGCAGCCCACTCTACACGGGCGCCGACAAAATCATCCGCGTGAGCCGCGACTGCGTTGTGCTCGTGACGGGCCACGGCGGCGACACGAACCAAGTGCGCCAAGTCTTGCGCGATCAAGCCGTCAACCACAAGTTCGTCTACGGCAGCGAAATCAGCCCCAAGGAAATCAGCCTGGGCCTCAGCGACTACCTCCACGAACTCGGCATGAACTACCGCCGCCCCCTCGGTGTCGGAACCATCGTGGCTGGCTTCGACGAGCACGGCGGCAGCACGGCGCTGTACCACTGCGATGTGGATGGCAACGCCATCGACCGCAACGGCATCGCTCTCGGCAAGGAAGCAAGCCAAGCCGAGTACGCGCTCTCTGAGGGCTTCAAGGCCGGCAAGGACCTGGAAACCATTGTGCGCGAAGCCGCCGAAGCTGCGGTGCGCGGCATGAAGGAAGGCTCCACAGACATGGCCGACATGAGCTTCCGCATCGACGTTGAAGTTCTGAAGCCTAAGGCCTAGCAGGGAAAGCAATCCAACACTCTGGGTGGCCGAGCAAAGCGAGTGCCGCCCGAATGATCGACCTTTTCGAAGGTCGTGGAAGTCCTGAAGCCTAAGGCCTAGGCCAGGACGCAATCCATCATCCTGGGTGGCCGAGCAAAGCGAGTGCCGCCCGAATGATCGACCTTTTCGAAGGTCGTTGAAGTCCTGAAGCCGAAGGCCTAGTGCGGCCCCCGGTGGCCAATCCGCCGCCCCCTCACCCCCTTCCCCCTCCACTTTGATTTGTGGCGACCATTCAATTCGCCAACCACGCCAACGAACCCCCTTGGCGTCTTGGATTGCCCTCGAACCGTTCCGGCGGCTTCTTTTGTCATCAACCAGTGAGAGAATTGGGATGCTCATGCAGCGTGGCATAGGCCGTACCGGCTACCTTCTACTCGCCTTCGTGCTCTTTGCCCTCGGTGCCTTCGGGCTGGTGCTTGGCACCATTGCCTTCCGAGCTGGCCTTGGGCTGTTCTACTACATCGGCATGGGCACCACCGCGGTTGCCTTGTTGGCGCTCTATGCGTTTGCCTGCCTGACGCCATTGGGCGATCTTGGCGTGAGCCTCAAGCGATGGGCCAAGCCGCAAACCCAAGCAGATGCACCCAGCGCCGAAGCACCCCCTGCACCGGCCGCTGCCGTTGCCGCCCCCGCGGCACCGATGCAGACGTTCGAGTACGACCAAGTGGATGCGATGCCACCCGCCACCCCCGTGGACATGGTTGGTGCCAGTGAATCCACGCCCGCCACGCCCGCAACTCAAGCCCCAGAACACCTGACTTTCCAAGCCGCACAGCCCCCAAGTTCCACCTCCAGTCAGGCCCCCGCATCTCGCTCGCCAGGCCCCTCGGTGCAACCGGTTATGTCCAAGGAATGGCCCCAGCGCCGCAAGCCAGTCCCTCGCCCTGGTGAAGCGCCCGCCCCCGAGGCTGGCCCCGCCGTGCGTCCCGAACTGACCGAGCGCTACACCCGCGCAACACCCACCGTGCGCCGAATGCTCGATGCAGAAACCCCGGACGAGAAGCCCCAGGAACACGTGGCCGACCGCGCCCCCACGGACATGAACACTGA
>JBFJXT010000234.1:0-3557 GCA_041623015.1 Thermoplasmatota archaeon
AAGCCGTCGTGTTCGGCATGGGCATCGCAACACCCGCCGTAACCGCCATCCGCACCCGCGTGACGGCCATTGGCGGCGACCACGGAAGCCCCACCAAGGACGCCCTCGCCGCATTCAAGAGAAACGTGGGCGCAGTGGAAGAGCAAGTTGGATCGGTGCCAGTGTCCCGGGGCAGACAGAGAATCTAGACAAGGCCACTTTTTGCCCTGTCCGGCTTGGATTTAGGCATGATGCGCCACAACTTCCGTCACCGGCGTCAGCTCCGCTCCGAGCCCAATTTCAACGTCCTTGACCAAGGCAACTACATTCGGGTAACGGGACCCGGCCTTGCGCTCCAATTGCTCCATCAAGGCAGGAACGTCCCTGGTTGATTGACACTCCGGGCAACCAATCGGGTGTTGGCTGTCTGGTTGGCGCCGCGTGATGCAATACTGCACTTCCCACACAGCATGACAGTTCGAACACACAACATCGGCTGACAAGACCTTCGCCATGGCCATTTCTTGGACGTTGAGGGATTTGAAAATGGGTGAACACGGCCTTGCGCCAAAGGGGCATTTGGCCCCGGGGCACCGACGGGCAGATCTTGCCGATTTCGAAGCAGCCCCCGGGGGCGAACGCCCGGGCAATCTACGCCGGGGGAATCAGGCTCCACCTTGCAGCAGAACCACATGCATCGTGTTGCTATCATCGGGAGCTGTTGCCCACTGAACTGTGCCGTGGCCGCTCAATTCGAAAAACAGGCTATACAGCACCTCGTCCGTCGCTTCCCATCCATTGGCGGTCTGTTGGCCCTTGAACGTGGTGCTGTATGTCTTCACCTGCAAGCCATCGGCATCATGTTCGAGGTAAGCGATGTTGGCGTGGGTCTCCCCTACGGCCTGACTTGGCTGGAATCCCCAAGCACAAAATTCGTCCAATCCGGGCCCACCATGGTAGCCCCGCCATGGTTCATCGACCACGGGATTGGCTTTGTCATAGTCCACAGAGAAGGATTGGCCAGACGCCAAATCGACCATCACAGACTGGAAGACTGGACTTGCGCCATCATGGTAGTTTTCGAGATAAAGTCGGGTGAACAAACGGCCTTCGGTGATGCACGAGGGATACGGATGGTTGTAGTCCTCCAAGTCCTTTGTTGCCTGGATCTCATACACGACCTGAGCAACGCCGGTCTCAAGATTATAGGACAGAATGCCTGCGGTGTTCAAGCTGGATACGAAGGAGTAATACAACCGACCTTGGTGCTCTTGAGAGTATTCTTTGGCAAGCCGGTACGTGTTGCCATCGATATTGATTGGGTGTGGAATGACGCGCTTCAGTTCCAAGCTTGGTACGGAATAGACTTCGATACCAAGGTCCAGGCGATTGGGCACCACGAGGTACGGGCCAGAGTGCTGATTAGCACCGGCACCATGGAATGGGATCCGTCCAAGGTATTCTACTTCCTCGCCGACGACCCTGAAAACCAGTTCAGCTAATTGTTGTCGATTCCCTTCCGTGTAGGTAATTCTCAGGGTGAAGAGGTCCTTGCCCAGGACCCCACATTGGAGTTTCCCATCCCCGGCTTGATAGTCTTCGAAGTTGAATTGGAACTGCTTGTACGTCCCGTCAGGCAATGCAACATTCATGCTTGCCACAGGCCCCGGGTAGCCAGTGGTCGGACACCACAAATTGCCGAAGAAGTAGCTGTGCGATGAAGACGAAGACACCTCCCGGACGGAGATAAACTCGGGCACGCCAAATGCCGATTCAGGAATCGATGGTTGCTCTGGTTCAGGCGGCGATGGAGGCGGAGCGGTGGGCGGAGCAGCAGGCGGCGACGAGGGAGGTGTTGATGGAGGCGTCGCGGGCGGCGTTGACCCCTCTGTTGACCCGTCTACATCCAGAAGTCGCACATCCAAAAGACCCAAACCAACACCTGCCGCCCACGACGTGGCACCCCGCGTGTCAACGGCATCCAAAATGGCCGCTCGAAGTTCTTCCACCGAGCTAGACACGGCGCTCGCACGAAGGGCAGCAACCCCCGATACAATGGGCGTACTGAAACTGGTGCCACTCATAAGTGAATAACCACCGTCGCTCATGTCGGCAGTCAAAATCCATTGGCCCGGCGCGATGAGGTTGGGCTTTTGCTCATCAAAAGAATCCGAGTCGCCGTCGTCGGCTCGGGGCCCTCGGTTGCTAAAGCTTGCAACCACATCATCGGCCCGGTCTGCTGTCTCCTGGGCGTAGCTGGCACCCACGCAGAGCACCTTGTCTCCTGCGCAAGGGGACGAGACCCAGTCTCCGCCGTTGTTTCCCGATGAGACAATGGGCAGCACGTCGTAATTGGCTAGGTTGCTGACGGCCCTGGACAAACCATCCGAACCGTCTGTTCCGTAATTCGTTCCGAGGCTCAAGCTGGCGATGGAAACACCGGAATAACCAGGCGCCCACGCGGTCTGCTGTTCAGCGTGGTGCCGAATCAAATCCACCGCATTGGCCAGCGCACCTGAATCAAAGTGCGCTCGGCGCTCGCCTTGGGCAGGCACATACGGCACATGCACCAGCAGCATCAGAGCCTCTGGCGCAACTTGAGCAACCAAGCACGCTACTGCAGTCCCGTGCGAACCGGTGGGCTCGGTCTCCGCTTGTTCTCCACTTTTTGCGTCAATGTGGACGAATTGAATGTCGTTGAAGCACTGATGGCTTGTGTCGTAGCCGGTATCGACCACGGCCACCACGACGCCTTGGCCCTTGATGGTGGGGTGCGTATCACGGAAGCCGGTGTGGTATGCGTCACTGGCCTCCAATCCGATGCTACCCTTCCAAGTTTCAATAGAGACCTCCGGCGCCAATTCGACGCGTGTTGCAAGATCGCCGATGTATGGGATGGAAGTCGTATGCATCATAATGGACACCATGGGCGGGTCGCTGGAAAGTCCGGTGACGATGGCGCCTAGACTCTCCAGTTCGTTTCGTTCATCTTGAGTCAAGTGCCCATCCAGAGCAAGCAACAATTCGACAATGCCGGAGTCTGGGATTCGATCGTCAATGCCGTCTCCGTCGCCGTCATGCTGAAGGGAACTCCACGAACCAAAGCGAGGTGAGCTTGCGGGTTTGGCACTCGTCGTGGAACTTGGCTCCGAATAGGGCTCCGAAGGATTGCTTGGATTCGATGGTGTCGCAGGGGGCGATGATGGAGACGTAGGGGTAGACGATGGCGAGTCGCTGCCTGCGCCTGAACCGGAGCCACTTGAGCTGCCGTTTCCAGAATCAAACGAATTGCCCGGATCATTGCTTTCAGAATCTCCTCCCTTGAGAAGATCCAAGTCGATGCAACCCGAAGAGGACACTAGGGAAATCAGTAGGATTGCAACCACATGAGAAGAAGTGACGCCAACACACACGAATACCACCAAACCCAAGCCATTTCGTTAAAGGATTTAGGGGTGATGGCGGCTCGCCCATCTCAATCTCGAGGCATTGAAGCGTTCCTTCATCCAAAAAGGGCCAATTGCAAAAACGGCCCTTACCATTCCTCCCCACGAGGCCCTCGCAGAATGTGCATAGGG
>JBFJXT010000235.1:0-3530 GCA_041623015.1 Thermoplasmatota archaeon
AATTTGGCGCATACAAATCCGACTTGGTGGCCGCCATTGAGCAACTTCGCGAGAAAGGCGCTGAGGCCCGACAAGCTTTGCAGTGGACTTGGACGGCGCGACCGGAGCTGACCGGTATGGTGGGCGGCCTCGGCATGACCCACTTCATGAAAGATCGAAGCCGACCGATGTTGGTGACGGCCAGGCGCGATGATGGCGAAGTGCAAGTGAGCACCCGGGGCACTCACGAGCAGGTTGCCGCAGGCATGGACTTGGGCCGCGCCGTTTCCGAGGCTGCAGCTGCCGTGGGTCGAGAAGGCGGCGGACACCCCATCGCCAGTGGCGCCGTGATTACTGAGGATCAAGTGGAGCCGTTCGTGGCGGCGCTAGACGATGCGTTATTGCGGCAAGGCTTCTTGGAGGCCCCGTGAACACCGCTACCCTTCGCCTGAGCCTCGGAGCCGACGCGGCAAAAACCGCGGCTGCGGCCTTGGAGCCCGACAACGAGGGCCACTTGGAAACCCGCGTGGAAGGCGACGAATTGGTGCTGACCTGCGAGAGCACGAAGGTCATGGGCGTTTTGCGCACCGTGGATGATGCTCTAGGCTGCATCCGCGCCCTTGGCCACGAATAGGCGAGTCAAGCGCTTGTTTGGTAATTTGCCAACATCTCCAACACTGTATTCTAAGCCGTGTGTGCTGTTCTGGTATGCGCTTGCTCATTGCTATGGTGTTGATTGCACCCATGTTGTCAGGCTGCGTCCTGCCCGGTCAAGACATCATTGGCACCCCCGGTGCTAGCCACTGGTCGTGGACTCGGGACGACTCCATGTTGCCCAACTTTGCCCATGACGGCCCCTCCTACCCAGTCATGGCAATTCACTACCATGCGGGTGTGAGCAAGCGCACGGAAGAGGAATGGAAGCGCAATCCCGTGGTGTGCATGGACCAAGAAGACAATTCGTTGCCCATCTTCAAACGGGACATGGCGCAGGCCTGCGGTCCGCCCACATCGGACCCTGCGACGGGTCGCCTGTTCATGCCTCGTGAACAATTCGACGCTTGGAATCCAAGCGCTATCGTGGTTCAACCAGACCCCTGCGGAGGCAGTATCCAAGCCGTTGGACAAGACGGCGCCTTCACCTTGCCCACGGTTGAGCATGAATTTGACATCCAATTCCGGGACGGCCGGTTCATCATTGACGATGACCATATCCTGTCGCCTGGCCAGACCCTTAAGGCGACGTACTGGGCAGATTACGGCGACCACATGGACCAGCGATTCATTCGCGTGGTGTTCGACTACCCTGGCGAGTGGTTGCTGAGTCAAGTTGGGGAACATGATTTCGAAGGTGCACCCCGCATCACGTCCGCAACACTGGATGAGAATGGCAACGTCTTGAATCGAACACTGCCGTGGTCCGTGTCGTCCTGGGATGACATCATTCCGGGACTGACCCCAGCAGAAAACGACACCCACGATAATTTGGTGGCGATGCGCATGGCCACATCCGGCGGCAAGCTCACAGAACTGTTTGCAAGCACCATAGACGAATGGGGCGTCACGGATTGGTACTTGGCCAGTCGCGACGGCGATCAGGTCAAATTGTTGGGGGAACGGCGACAAGAACATGCCGAGTCTGTAAAGCCCTCTGAATTCCTAGCGGCATTCCCCGATTCGCTTACCTTGTACGGCGGCAACGCTTCCGTCAAGCGCATTGAGTGGGTTCCCACGCTCGGTTTCGACTCCACAGGGTTGCTCCCGGTGCCGGAAGCATGGTGCGCCGATTGTGTTCGCATCTGGTCGGATCACCCCTTGGCGGGCCCCGGCTGGCGAGCGACTCCTGAAGCAAACCCCCGGGACGGGATTGGGTCCATGACCCTGTTGGCAACGACCTATGCATCGGATGGCTCGGAGGCCACGACCGTGTACCACAATCCCATGGGCTAAGGCGTCACTGACCGAACCCCTGAAACCCCCCTGTTCGGTGGGCGGCGTGCCCATGCTGGACATCAAGCTCCTGCGCGAATCCCCAGACGTTGTCAAGGCAGACCTTCGCAAGCGCGAGCGGGACGACGGCATCGTCGATGTGCTCTTGCAAAACGATGAAACCTGGCGCAATGGGCAGGCTCGCCTCAATGACTTGCGCGCCGAGCGAAACACTGCCGCCAAATCGATTTCTGAACTCAAAAAATCGGGCGGGGATGTAGCTGGCGCCGTGTCCGCCATGAAGTCGGTGTCCGATTCCATCAAAGCCCTGGAAGAGGAAGTGGCCAATGCCTCCGCCGAGCGAGACCGCATCCTCCGCTCTTTGCCCAATTTGATGCACGAATCGGTGCCCGTTGGCAAGGACGACACCGAAAACGTACCCGTTCGCACCTGGGGCGGCACCCCAAAGCACGACTTCGAAGCCGTCAGCCACGTGGACCTGCTCGACTCCTTGGACCTCGCAGACCTAGAACGAGCCGCTCGCGCCGCCGGGAGCCGATTCTACTACGCCAAGGGCGACCTCGTCATGCTTGGCCGCGCCCTGGAATTCTTCGCCCTCTCCAAACTCTCCGAGAAAGGCTACTTGCCCGTAGAGCCGCCGTACATGCTGCGCCGGGAAGCGATCGAAGGCGCCGTGGACCTATCGGACTTTGAGGATGTCATTTACAAGGTGGAAGCCGGCAGTGGCGCCGTCAAGGGCGACGCGCCTGAACTGTTCTTGATTGCCACCTCCGAGCACCCACTTGCCGCTCTGCACATGGGCGAAATCCTCGAAGGCACCCAATTGCCCCTGAAGTACGCCGGAGTATCGCCGTGTTTCCGCAAGGAAGCAGGTGCCCACGGCAAGGATCAGAAGGGTATTTTCCGCGTGCACCAGTTCTCCAAGGTCGAGCAATTCGTGTACGCCACCGAGGAACAATCCTGGGCACTTCACGAGGAACTGATTGCCAACGCAGAATCGCTGTACCAAGAACTGGAAATTCCCTACCGCGTGGTCAATATCTGCACCGGCGACTTGGGCACGGTAGCGGCTAAGAAATACGACATCGAAGCCTGGATGCCTGTGCAAGGCGCGTACCGAGAAGTGGTATCGTGCAGCAACTGTACCGATTACCAAGCCCGTCGCTACAACACCCGCCACCGCGCCAAGCCCAGCGACCCGACGCAATTCGTTCACACCCTCAACTCCACCGCGATTGCTGTTCAGCGAACCCTCGTGGCAATCCTTGAAAACCATCAAAACGAAGACGGCAGTGTGACCATTCCTGCGCCGCTTCGCCCATACCTTGGAAACCGCGAACGCATCGAGGCACGATCCTAATGTTCAAGCGAAAGCCCAAACCCCGCGCCCCCGGCAGTGACATCGCCAGCCGAGCCCTTGGCAAGGTGCAGGAAGAAAGCCAAGCCCGTGAGGAAGCCAACGCTCGGTTTGAGATTGGACAAATGGCCGAAGACGCAGGGGATGAACCGGCAGCGATCCCAGAATACCTGGCCAGCGTTGCCGCCTGGGAAGCATACCACCAAGCCACCGGCCACGAAGTGCCCCCGGAACCTTACGCGCG
>JBFJXT010000236.1:0-3524 GCA_041623015.1 Thermoplasmatota archaeon
AACGCCAAGTAGCCGCTTTCTGGATGGTGGTAGTCATTGTGCCAAGGCATGCACGGGGCAAGGGTCCTGGGTTGATCCGGGTTTCGAAAGAGCAAGGAAATACACGAGCCACCGCTTGGACGTCGAACGGTTTCGAACTAACCCGCCGCTCGCGAAGCGAGTGGGCGAGCGTAGCGAGCGGCCGGGTTGAGTGAGTTGTTAGGTGTCCCTCGCGGCATTACGGAGGGCCGGGAATGTCTTGAGTCTTATCAAGCACGTCGGGCCATTGTTCATCCTTAGCGCAGCAGGGAAACCCGCGCCCCTGTATCGTGGCGCACCGCCACCATGCCCGGTTGTTGATGTCGAAGCCCTCGGGGCTGTCGTTCGGCACGGACGGTGCTCCAAGACAGGCAGGTTTGCACGGCTACCCCTAGGCATTTTTGCTTGACGGCCGCCACCTAAAACGAAGTCACCGCTTCGTCAGTTGCGCGAGGGAACTTCGTAGGACACCGCGCCGTGGGACAAAGTTTGGGCCCTCATATACGCTCTTGACGTCGGATACTGAATAAACGGCCGTTTCGTCAAGCTCCTTGATGAGGCGAATCACGGCTGCGACATTGCGCCTTTTTTCAATGATGAGCAACAATTCAACTGGATACGATTCGCCCATATCGCCATCGAACGAGACGACTTTGTAGCCTTCCCCGCGCAGTTTTCCCGCCAGAACATCGCGGTCGAACGAGATGCACCGAATGAGCTCATTGCCAATGGCAAAACGAGTTTCAATAGCCATGCCCACGTAATTGCCGACGGCAAAGCCACTGGCATAAGCTAGGCCAAGATACCACTGATCCAAGTTGGTCAAAACCTGTGCTGCGGCCAGCAACCAGATGCCAATCTCAAAAAAGCCAATCAACGAGGCCAGAATCCGGTGGCCGCGAAAGACCACGATTGTCCGAAACGTACCCAGTGACACATCGACCACCCTGGCCAGAAAAATTACCGGGACCAACAAAAACGGGAAATCGAGCAACACCTGCATCATGACTAAGCCCCCCGCCGCCCTTGATTAAACGTTGACGGTGCGCCAGCCGATCCCAAGCCCCGCGACGGCGACCCCAGGCGTTGCCCACCAAACCTCTAATGGACGTGTCCGGCGTCCGCCTAATGGCCCCTCGCCGAGCCGCTGGACACCTAACGGCTGAGCTAACGCGCCACGCCGAAGGCGGGGTCGCGTTGAGCGATTTGTTAGACGCCCCACATATTATGGCGAGGCCCGATAAGCCCCTTCTTGCCTGGAACCTCAGGCCTGACTTGGGTCCTGGCGGATACTCTGAACGAATTCTCGGATCTGGCGACCGCTGGCACGTACCGTCGTAGAGGAATCGCGGAAGTACTGTTCAATAGTGTCGTTGGACATGTCTAGCAAAGATTGGCGCTGGGCATGCGTGCGGATGAATTGGTAAATGGAAACGATATCATCCCGTAGCATTCGGCGACTTGGATCGCTGGCCAGCCACCGGCGCACATGCTGTCGGGGGTGGCCATAGAACGCTGTCTCTGCCAAGTCATACCATTGCTTGCTGGCCACGGCCCACTGGGGTATCTCCCGCGTCAACAATGAGCAGGACAAGAACAGCCATGCAAGCGTTCCACTTCGTTGACTTTCCACGAAGCTAACGACGTCCAAGTAGGCAGTCTCGTCGTTTCGATGAAACCCACTTGGCAGGGCGTACCCATTGAACCAAGCTAGGAGCGCAAATCGCTCACCGGGGTTCGGCTCGTAGTTAGGGCGTAGTCCGAATTCCCACGCCGACGTCATCATGGATAGCAAATGAACGAAGAGCACCGTCCGGGGGCTACCGTCGCGAATCGTGTATGCACCTGTAAATTGGACGCCATGCCTTTGGTGGAAAACATCCAGGCGCTTGCGCAAGCGCTCACATGATCCTGGGCCCAGGCCCGTTCGATAAACCGCCACCCCCCATGGGGTGACGGCAAGGCCTTCGTCCTGTTTCTCGATGCATTCAAATCTAAGCATCCGCTCCCTAATGGTCCGGATTAGCTCGGCAACTGCCTCCCGTGCATCTTCCGGCTCGTGGCCGATGAAGAGTACCTCCGCTAGGTTGTTGTCCAAATCGAGGCTCTGAATGAGTCCTTCATGGATGCATGCCAAAAGGGCGCTTGAAAGCGTTTCCATGGCTTGCATGAAGTTCAGCAGATTCTCGGCGGATGGATCCAGGCGCTGTTTACCAGAGGTGGTTGCCTCAATGCCAGCAACCGTTGGGTCCAAGTCCTTCCGACTCCAATAGCCGTCCTTGATAGCCATCCGGAGACGCCGAGCCGTGGCGACGGCGCTTGTGTAGAGCGGCTCGAGATCATCTGGCCCCATGTCTCGGTACTCTTTGGCCATCTTGCGTTCCAAGTCCTTCCCGTGGGCATCTTGGTGCGCGATGACCACCTGGCCGTCCGGGTGAAAGAAGGGTCGCCCCGCGCGTCCGATAACGTTCAGGAATGTGCTCCGGTCGAGGCTTTCCTGGCGACGAACATACCGTGTCCTTTCCACGAACACAGTGCGGAAGGGCAGGTTGACGCCATCGGCAAGGGTACTCGTGGCGATGGCCAATCCGGCTGCACGCTTGGAAATCGCACGTTCCATAATGTGGCGTGCCTGGTAGGGCAGGTCACCCCAGTGCAAAGCGATTCCTTTCTTAAGATATTTGACAACGGAGGCCTTCGGGCCGGCCAAGCGCTCCAATTGAACCACTAATGAGGCCAGCTCATCATCGTCGCCGGGAGGCATTTGCACGTTGGCCGCCAGATATTTGTCCGCCTTTTTCATGAGTGCATTTTCCCACGGTGCGCCACGCCAGGAGAGACTGAAGTGTAGGACTTGGTCCTCGGGCAGTAGCGTGCCAACGACGTCCACAATGCGATCGGATGGCCGGCGGGCGGGTGTGTCTCCGAAGTTTACAGTACGCGTGGTACCGTCGTTGAATCGAATCACGGCGGTGTCCCCCTCCTTGAGGTCAACAGTTCCTATGCGGCTCGGGGTGGGCTTCCAAGAATCGCCAAACGGAGCGGCCTGCGTGGCCCATTCACTCAACGCTTTGGCATCTGTTTGTCGCACAATCGCACTTATGAAAACGAGGGGGACGTCTTGACGGCTTACGCGCTTCAAGGCAATTTGCAGTTTGATTCCGCGGGTTTCCTGCCGAATCATGTGGAATTCATCTACGACGATACCGCCTAGGCTGTGGTCGTGCATTCCGCTTCGGAGAAGGATGTCGAATTTCTCGGGAGTCACGACGATGACATTGTGTTCCGCAAGCGCTTCTTCGGCGTCGAACGTCACTTCGCCGGTAAGACGACAAACCGTCGCCAGACCTCCCTGAAAGGCTAAGCCTGCCGTCAGCTCATCCATTTTCTCAGATGCCAGGGCCCGACTTGGCACGATGTAAAGGTGGCGGTGATCCGGGTTCTCGATTAGGTGCTTGAGCAGGAAAATCTCCCCTATGAGACTCTTGCCGGCGCCTGTGGGCATG
>JBFJXT010000237.1:0-3471 GCA_041623015.1 Thermoplasmatota archaeon
CCAAACTCAGGTGCTTGCCATCCTTTCCGATTGGATTCAAGTCAGGCCGGGTCAGCAAAAAGCAGATTCCCCGGCTATGTACGGAAACAAGGGAAAAGGGGAGAAGAGAAGCCACGCCGTGACTAGCGAATAACGCTGTACACACAGAGACGCACGTCGTTTGCATTCAGGCGCGTCGGATCACTGGCGATGAGATCTCGGCATCGGCTCACATCCGGCAGGCAGCGCTGTAGATCCCAGGTGGTCGGGTCGTTCATGTCGAGGCAAGGAACGCCCTCGCAGGGGTTCGGAGTGATGCTATCGCAGGGAGGCTCGGGGCAACGGAGCCCAAGGCTGTCCATGATTTCACAGGGCTCTCCCGGGCAACTGAATCCAAGGTCACCCAGAATGACGCAGGGATCACTAGAGCATCGAATGCCGAATGCTTCTAGCAGGACACACGGGTCAACGGGGCACGACTCAAGAGGGGTGCAAGGAACACCGCAGTCAACGTCTGCAAAGGCATTGATGATCTTGCATGGCTCGCCACAGGGATCTGGTGCGCGCGGGGTGATGGTCACTTGTGGGTTCTGCGCGCCTTTGACGGGTTCCACTCGAGGCGTGTCGCAGCATTGTTCAGGGCCGGGAGCGCCGGGGAATATGGGCAGGCTAACACTGTCGGTTGGAGCTGCACGAATTCGAGGCAGAATTTGATCAAATCCTGGAGGGTTTGGGCTCTCAGCATCGCAGGGCGGCGGGCAGATGTCCACTTCTACGTCGTTGGCGTGGTCTACGCCGGGCTCGACGGGGGTGCCGAGCACACAAGTGGGCACGGCAGGGTCGTCCGTCGGCGGGTCCGTGGGATCTACGGCGCCATCTGCACAGGCAGCGACGGCGTGGGCGTGACTGACGATGATTTCAATGGTCTCGCCAAGGGGTGATTCGAGGTAGGCGTGGAACGCGTTTCGAATGCTGCTCGCGGCGCCATTGGAACTGGTGGTAATTTCTTCGTCGAAGACGATGTATCCCATGGTGGTGTGGACGCTGAAGCGTTCACCGCTCAGGACGACTTGTTGACCTCGCACTTCAACGCCTAGGGTCTCACCTTCAGAGGTAGTCCCAGATGCGCCATTCATGGCGTAAGCGCTGACTTCACTGCGCAAGAGATCCGCCCTGACGAGGGGCACACCGTTGTAGTTGATGCCGAAGTCGACGATTTGGGCGCTGGCGGCGGCGTCTGCGCGGTGGGTTCCGTTGGAGGCCGTGGCGGAAGCGTGGAGCACTTCACCAAAGATGTACAGAGACCCGCTGCTGAGCGTGAAAGGCACCACATCGAGGTGTTCATCGTTGGGTGCGTCCACGAAGTTGAGCTTGTCCATCCGAACGGCTGCGCCGCCGGGGAAATTCGGCTCGGTGACTTCAACAAACACATCGTAAGCGTCGGCTTCCGCGTAGGGGTCCGTGACGAGCAAGTCTCGCAGGTTGCTGAACACCGTTAGCAGTTGGCTCGCGGTGGTGGGGTTGTAGTAGTAACTGGGTTGACTGGCAGCGCCCTGCATCTCAACTTGGTTGACGCCAACGCCATAGCCAATGGTGAAGATCACAATGCCATCTGCCTTGGCGGCGTTTGCGGCGGCGTGGGTTGCTGCGGTGTTGCCTGATTGACCGTCACTGAGAACAATCATGAACCAGCCGGCATAACTGCGGCCGCTGTTGAGGAGTTCATTGTGGGCTTCAATGATCCCGGAGGCGATGTCCGTGCCGCCGCCAGACATCATGGTATTGACGGCCGATTCCGTGCTGGCTGGGTTGGTTGCGCCCGTGTGAATGTTGTCCAGTCCTTTGTCAAGGGTGGCAAGGCTGCTGTAGCTCACGAGACTGCTGTAGTCATTGGAGGCGAGTTGCCCGAGGAGCATATTGGCTCCGTTTTTACTATCCTGCATGGGTTGGGTGCCCATGGAACCTGACCGATCCATGACAAACATCACATCGGCATTGCCAATGATTTCACAGGGGGGGTAAGCGACGGATTCAGCAGCTACGGTTGGCAGGAGAAGCCCTGACAAGAGTAGCATTAACATCACAGCGATGGAACGCATATCGCCGGAGTTGGGCCGATGGTGATAGCTGTGGGCGTCATATTATTCCCCGCATAAACTGGCCTAGAACAGGGAAAGAAAGTGCAAACCACGCCGACACCAATGGCTGGTTGATTGGGACATATCAATGCTATACCCCCCGGCACTAGGAGGGACACCGACAACCCCGATGAAGTCAGCTGCCTATCCTGCAATGATTCCATCCTTGGCGGCAGCCGTGGCACACTGGATGCACATAACGCGACGAATCGACGAGCGGGATTTCAAATGAAACGGGGACGGGCAAAAAATGGCGGCCGAACCGCAGCTCGGCCTGGGTGGCCCAATGACATTCGCCCGCGCCCCGTGTGTGCGTCAAAGTCACTCCAAAAAGACCGCAATCGAAGCGACCAAGGGCACAACCCCAGATAGGAAGCGGACTTGTTGAATGTGTGCGTTATTTCGTTCCCCGCACCCCCACAGGCCCTTGCCCCGGCAATGAGCTTCTATCCCATTTGGGGAATGGGGCCAGTATGCGTGTCCCAAGTGTGGCGGCCTTGATGGTCATGGTTTCCCTTGCTGGTTGCTTATCCGATTCAGATTCCGGTGCCGCTCCACCGACGAATGACACGACGCCTGTGGTGGAAGGAGATGCATCCCAGCCGTTTGCATTGTTCTTGTGCAAAGATGGCTACGTAGCATCCCACCTAGTCACGGCCGCCAACTTGGATCGATGCAACCACCGCGTCACGAAGCCCCTTCTGGACCCAACCCGATTTGACGTGGTCAATCAACACGGACCCGCCAATGAAGTGAGTGTCGCGTTGAATCCCACCAACATCCTCAATGCAGCAGGCGGCGGCAAAGACTACTCCGTGAGTTACGTCAGCGACAACGCGGGCTGTGGCGAGTTCAACGTCTGGATGGGCACATACGCAACCTTCGATGGCGGGCTCACATGGAGCAACGACTTGATGCCTGGATTCCCCGGCGATGATCGCCCCTCCCCCTTGGCAGGCAATGGCTGCAACACCGACCCGGTCCTGGTGTTTGACGACGACGGCACGCTCCACTACAGCGGACTCAACTACCGCGGCGCTCGCGACGATCTGTCCACCATTGATACGCCCGGAACCGAGCACGACGCGGTCACCGGGAGCCAAGTCTACTTTGCCCAGAGCACCGACGGCGGTGCCAGTTACGACCGCATCACCTTCGCATCCTTTGGTGACAATGACAACGTGTTCAATGACAAGCAATGGTTCGCGGTGCAAAGCGGCGGCGACCACATGGTACTCACCTGGAGCGACTTCATCACCGTCGGTCCCGTGATTCTCTACTCGGAGAGTTTGGACGCCGGCGCCACTTGGACCCTCCCCCAACCGATTCCCGGCTCCACCGCCTTGGCCGCCGC
>JBFJXT010000238.1:0-3444 GCA_041623015.1 Thermoplasmatota archaeon
CTGACTCGCTGGCTCGGTCCCCCTTGCAGCTTCGTCGCCGCAGCCCAACCGGCCGAAAAACAAGACGACGTGGATGCTTGCTGCCCAGAAGGCCCCCGCTGGTGTGGAGTCAAAGTGTGGAAGAACTTCGACGCAGGCGCTGGCAAGCCGAAGAGGCCGTACTGAAACATATGCAGGACACTTGGCGCGATCGGTGGGACGCAATCAGCGCTGAGGCGCCCGTATACGCCGAGCGGTGCACGCTCGCAAGCGCACTCATCGGACCCCCCCTTGCCGGAATCACGCTACTTTCCGCCTTTAGATACGCCACACTGCCGTCCGGCCGCCCCATAGCAATCTTCGGAATCCTGCTCTCGTTCACGGTTGCTGCGCTCGCCACCATCGGCGCCGTCGGTTGGCTTCTTACCTGGAATCCCTGGCCAAGCCGATTGATTGGCTTTGGGCTACTCATTTACTCAATTCCATTCTGGTTTAACGGCAGCCTCATTTGGATTTTCTTGAACCTGTAAACAAAGCAAACGAGCAACACCATGGGACTCAAAGAACCGTTCAACAGCATCAGCCACATGGTCGGCGGCGGCCTCAGCATCGTCGGCACCATCGTCCTACTCTGGCTCGCCGATTCGGCCCTCGAATACTTGGCGGCCAGCATCTACGGATTTGGCTTGATTTCCCTCTACACCATGAGCAGTGTATACCACGGCGTCAGCGGCGACCAAGGCGCCAATGGATGGCTTGAGCGCATGGATCACGTAGCGATTTACCTGCTGATCGCCGGCACATACACACCCATTTGCCTGCTCGTTTTGCCGCCCGTTTGGGGCTATTCGTTCCTGGCGGTTGTTGCCGCCATCAGCATCACCGGTATTGTGCTGGCGCTTGTGTTGCCCCTTGGCCCTTCCTGGTTGCATCCGGTTGGCTACATCGCGCTTGGATGGGCTGCTGTGTTTCTTGCCCCCGTCTTATTTGGAGCGCTTTCCGGGCCCGCCCAAGCGTGGCTGATTGCCGGCGGCGTCATTTACACCGGGGGCGCCGCGTTCTATGTCCTAGACCATCGCGTTGGGATTGTCCACACGCACCACTTGTGGCACTTGTTTGTGATTCTCGGAAGTGTTGCTCACTACATCATGGTTGCATTCTACATTCTGTGACCTTGAATCACGGGCAGAACCCTCGAATCGTATCTGGAATTGAAAATCCGCGAACCCCGGAGGCCCCTTCTGCGGCTGCATTCAATTCTTTGCCAAACCCACGCCAACAGTTATTGCCCCCTGCCAAAATCAACGTCTATGGTGGACATCCGATTGCCGATTCTATTGAGCATCACCGTGCTCTTGGCGGCGGGACTTGCAGGTTGCGCAGATTCTGGTGCATCAGAACCCACATCGGACTTGCCACCGCCCAAAGAAGTTGAAGCCACCAAGACCAAGGGCGCCATCAGTGGCGTCGTAGTCACAGAGACCATCGTCCCCATCGCCGGCGCAATCTTAGCCCTCACCGGCACCGAATTGAGCTCTACGACGGACGAAAATGGCTTGTTCATCTTCGAAGAATTGGAACCTGGCACGTACTTCATGGAAATTTCCGCAGAAGGCCACATTCCGGTTCAACAAAATGTCGCCGTGGAAGCAGGCAAGGTCTCCAACCCTCGCGTCATGCTGCCCTTTGACAACTCCCCCAAGCCATACCACCAGTCCTTCCAGTTCAATGGCCACATGGTCGTGAGCGATTTCTATGGCGTCTACATCCTCACCGATGAGCTTGGAAACAACGACTTGTGCACCTGTGTCTTCGAGTTTACTTCCTCCGCCAAGCCCACCACCGTCGTCGTTGAAGGCGTCTGGGAATCCAGCACCGTTCGCGCCACCGATCACGAATTTTACTGGGAAATCTGGACGGACAACAGTGGCACCCAAACCCACTGGTCCGGCTCCCCAACCCTCTGGCACGTCAACGGCGATGTGTTTGGCGCTGACACGGAATGGGGCATGCAGGTATCCTCCGATGCCCAGCCAGACGTTGAGCAGGAATTCGAAGGATTCGTGACGTTCTTCTACGTTGAACCCGCGCCCTCCGGCTGGTCCCTGGTCGGCGGCGACACATAGGTCCAAAGTATCGAAATTTGGCAAGCGACGGCGTAGCCGATACACCGCCGAATCGCCTCATTTTTCACCCCTTCAAACCCACATTCAGGGAAACCTGACGCGCCTTGAATTGAACCAATTTGCACAAGCACAGAAGGGTCAGCGGCCAGAGTCAAAATGGTCGCCTGCCACAGGCGGAATTCCTTTGTACCATGCACGGTCGGTTGTCAATTATGCCCATCCAAGAAGGCGACACGATTGCCGTCCACTACACCGGTAAGCTCGAGGACGGAAGCGTCTTCGACTCCAGTGAGGGACGCGAACCCTTGCAATTTGAGGTCGGCTCCGGCCAACTCATCAAGGGCTTCGATGACGCCGTTCGCGGCCTCGATGTGGGTGCCGAGACCACCATCGCCATTCCCCCGGCTGAAGGATACGGCGACCACGACCCGAACATGATCCAAAAGATCCCCAACGACCGCCTCAACGCTGAGGGCGTCGAAGTGGGCCAAGTGCTCATGCTCCAATCCGATGACGACCGCCAATTCCAGGCCACGGTCAAGGAAATCACCGACGACGGCGTCACCCTCGATTTCAACCACTTCTTGGCGGGCAAGACCCTCCACTTTGAAATCAAGGTCGTTGACATCAAGTCCTAATCGGATCAACCAATCCGACCCTTCACCCATTATCCTTTTGTTTGAGCAGCCCCAGCCCGACTCGTGCGGTTGCTCTTTGTTGCGTTGCTTCTTGTTGCGGTGCTTGCTCTGTCAGGTTGCGGAGACAAGCCGAGCGACAACGCAGTAAATTCGAGCGAAGAGGAAAATGCGACCCCGCTAGGCTCTGGAATCAGGGGCGTCGTGGTCACCACCACCATTCAACCGATTCAAGGTGCCACCGTGCGCGTAGTGGAGACCGGCGACAGCACCGAATCGGATGTGTTTGGTCGATTCCAGTTTGACCTGGAGCCGGGAACGTACAGACTTGAAGCAAGCGCTGAAAACCACGACAGCGCCGAACAAACCGTCACTGTCCAACCGGACAAACCGGCGCGCCCCAGGATTCAATTGGAGTCCCTCAAGGCCGCCCTTCCGTTCCACCAAACCATCCAATTTGACGGCAGCATTTCCGCAAGTCTTGGCCCCGCTGATGATGCCTCGGCCCCTGCCAAGAATGCCGCCGGCGCGGACCAATGCACCTGCACATTCCAGATCCCCATCTCAAAATTGACCGTGGCGGTAACGGTTGAAGCGCTCTGGGAAGACAGCTTCAGCCCTGGAGAGGCGATGCCAACCCAGTACCGATACAACGTCACCAGCGGCACGGGCACGTACTTTGCAAGTGGTGCCGGCGCCAGCCC
>JBFJXT010000239.1:0-3416 GCA_041623015.1 Thermoplasmatota archaeon
GACGGAGCCTGAAAACCCCGACGATGTGCGCACGAGTTCTTCAGTCGAGATGCCAAGCTGGGCGGTGTCTGCGCTGCTTGTATTCTTGGTCCTTGCCGGAATCGGGGCGGTGCTGTACGGGTTCCGCACACGGATTTTTGCCGCGCGTTGAACCAACGGTTTGCGCGGGTGGCAATCTTCGGACCTAGGCGTCTGCAGGCTGTTGCGTTCGGTGCCGCTTTGCGCCCCAGCGAGAGAACACCTTGAATGCGTCATCTAGGGCGATCGCATCCTCGGTCGCTTCGTACTCGACGCGGGGAGGCATCTCGGCAAACTCGCGGCGGGCGATCAGGCCGACTTCCACGAGGGCCTTGAGCCGGTCGGACAGGACGCTACCTGCCACATCGAGGTGTTCTCGCAGTTCACCAAATCGCCACGGCCGGCGCTCTACATGGACCACCGCATGCAGCAAGTTCAACACATGGGATTTTCCGAGCAAGTCGAAGGTTCGGTGCGCTTGGCAATCAGGATTCGTACAAGGCTCCGCCCGAGGCATCAGCTATAGTAGCAAAAAGCGACTCAATTAGTTGTTGATTGCTACCTAGTCCGCCCCTCATGAGAAATGGCCAGCTCATGGCCCATTCTTCGCTGAAGCCGCATCCAAGGCATGAAAGCCCAACCGCGAAATAGCCCAAACGTGGCCAGCCCGATTCCCGGAAGCGCCGGACCCGCCCTGGAGGTGCGCGACTTACAGAAGCGCTACAAGGACGGAACCTACGCCGTCCAAGGCATCAGCTTCGCAGTGCAAAAGGGCGAAATTTTTGGCCTCCTGGGACCCAACGGAGCTGGAAAAACCACCGCCATGCACGTGCTTGGCACCCTCCACCGCGCAACCAGTGGCCGCGCCCGCGTGCTGGGCATGGATGTGCGTCGAGACTCCAAACAAATTCGGCGCCGCATCGGATTTGCCATGCAAGAAGTCGGCATCGACGATTTGGCCACCGCCGAAGAAATGCTGCTGTTTCATGCCCGACTCCACGGAGTATCCCGCCGGGACGCTAGGGCACGCTCTGCGGAACTCCTAGAGACCTTCGACCTCACTGCTCACAAGAAGCGCCGAGTCACCGCCTTCAGTGGAGGCATGCAGCGGCGCCTGGACTTGGCCGTGAGCCTGATTCACCAACCGGATGTTTTGTTTCTGGATGAGCCCACCACCGGCCTTGATCCGCACAGCCGCAGCGACTTGTGGGCAATCCTTCGCAGGCTCACCAAAGAACGAGGCCTCACGGTGCTCATGAGCACCCATTACATGGAGGAAGCGGACCAACTCTGTGACCGCATTGCCATCATGAACGAAGGCCGCATTTCCGCCATCGACACTCCCGAACGCCTCAAACGAAGTGTGGGCGCCGATACCATTCGTGTGCGCCTCGGAGCCAATCCGACCCCTGAACAAAAGCAAGCTCTGCAAGCTCGGCTCAAGGGTGCCCCGGCAAGATTCGCCGACGGCGTTCTGGAAGTGCGCGTTCGAGATGGTGGTCAAAGTCTGCTGCCCTTGCTTCGCGTGTTGGATGCGGCAGGTCTCAAAGTGACTTCCACGCGGGTCTTGACTCCAAGCCTCGACGACGCTTTCCACAAATACACGGGCAAGCGCCTCATCGAACCGGAAGCCCCCACGCCGGAGGTGACCCCATGACGGTCTTTGGCCAGCTCTACAAACGCAACATGCGGCAAATGCCCCGCATCCCGACGGTGCTGGTGTTTGGCATCATGATGCCGATCATTCAATTGCTGTTGTTTGGCAGTGTTTTCAGCAACACCGTGGATTTGCCCGGACACCCCCTATTTGGCACGGACACCAGTTACTACACCTTCATTGCCCCTGCCATCATTTTGCTCACGGCCGTGGTCGGCATGGCCAACAGCAGCGCCGCATTCATCGTGGATTTGCGCACCGGCTACTTTGACAAACTACGAACAACGCCTGCAAGCCCGAGTGCCGTCATTTTTGCCAGGCTCATGGCCGAGATGACCCGGGTTTTTTTGCAGTGCCTGCTGATCATGGGCATCGCCATCGCCATCGGAGGATTGCCCGTCACCGGCATCCTTGGTGGGTTGCTCATTCTTGGCGCGTCCGTGGTGTTTGGCACCCTCACCACCGGCATGGCCGTGATGATTCTCGCCATGAAAACCCGCAGTGACCAAGCAACCCAAGCGATATTTCCCTTGTTCTTCTTGCTCCTGTTCATGAGCACCGCATTCATGCCGGCGCCGCTGCTTCCCACCTGGCTTGCAGAGATTACCAAGTACAATCCCGTGGACTATGTCATTCAAGGCATGCGGGCGCTGATGATTACTGGCTGGAGCGACGCGCTAGGCGACTTGGCCATTGGGCTCGGACTCGGCGCCGTCATCGGCTTGATTCTGGCCGCCATTAATGTGCGGGTCTACAAAAATATCATTGGATGATAGGAATTATATAATTGTACAGATTGATGTTCCGTGTGCCAACAATTGATTACCCTAAATCAGCATTGCTCAAAGTCAATAAAGATGGAAAGACATTTATTTTCCCTGGAAGTAAAATAACTAGATCCGTTTACAATAGCCTAAACCTCCAGCTCAACCCAGGGGAAATATGGGCATGTGAAATTGAACAGCGAGGCTCAGTTTTATTTGCTAAGCCTGTAGCTCTAATTGAAAAGACCACTAAGCCAAGGAAGAAGCCATTTATTGGCAAATTGAATTTAAAGCCTTTGCGAAGACGGCGGCAAAAAAAGCTTAAAATTCCTATGAAGAAACCACATCCATTCGGATATGAAACACGAAATCTGGGAAGATACGGCTCAGGTGGTGGAAATTCTAAAGAATTGAACAGGAAATGGGGCCCATAGCGCAACCTAATAGGCAACAAATAAGATTAAAAACAACATAGTTAATATATATAATTTTTACTACGTATCCAGTTTCCCCATGCGAAGCACTTCCTCGAAGTGTTCCGGCTCCACGGGTTGCACTGACAGGCGCTGTCCTCGTCGAAGCAGGAGCATCCCGTCCAATTCGGGATTTTGGCGCAAGGCATCCAGGGGAATCAGTTCCGGCATCTTCGCCTCGAATGCAATATCCACCATCATCCAACGCGGATTCTCCGGGTCAGTCTTGGCGTCAAAGTGCGGGTCTTCAGGATCCCAAGCGGTGTGATCCGGGTAGCCTTCCTTGCACACCGTCGCCACGCCAGCCACTCCCGGCGGTGAGGCGTTGCTGTGGTAGAACAGGACGCGGTCGCCCACTTTCATGTCGTCCCGCATCATGTTGCGTGCCTGGTAATTGCGCACACCATCCCAGTGCGTTGACCCGTCTGCTTCGAGTTGGTCAATGGAGAACTTTTCCGGCTCCGATTTCATCAACCAGTGCTGCACAACCGTGGCAGCCTAGGC
>JBFJXT010000240.1:0-3401 GCA_041623015.1 Thermoplasmatota archaeon
CCGATCACGGCCGACAATCGTGATTGTCCCATGTTGTGATTTCCCCTGTTCCATGGAGTCCGGAGTCACGGACGACATACACGATTTCGGGTTCGATTGGCTTGGCGAGAGGCGAGGGCTCCCCGAACTGTCCTACGGCAAAAAGCGCCTGGGGGTCGACACTATTGAATGTTGCCGTCAGATCTAACGTCGTGAGTGATGTTTCATTGAACCAAATGAAGCGTGAAATTCGGTTATATGTGTAATTCTCCCTTGGCCCGTGGTGTAGTACGATCGTGGAAGGTGAGACTTGTTCACCCTCCCAGGTGAGTCGTGTTTCGTTGAGCGGGCCTATTCCAACGTCCTTCAACCCAAAGTTGACTACGCTCACCGGCCCGCCGAAGAAAGCCGCCCACGCGTCGGCCAGTTCGGCGTCGTCCACGTAGACGCGCGTTGTAAGCCAAACATCGTGCAAGCGATCCGGTGAGCAACCATACAACTCGATGTCCAGTTGTTCGCCCTCAAACATGATTCCGACGGGGCCACGTTCATAGTGCGCCCACGAAAGCCTGTTGCACTCATAAAACGAGTAGCCGAAGCGCGGCATGGATGCATCGGGCCAGTCGGGCGGGCGTGGCCATGACGGCGGCCGGGGATCCAACATCAGGCCCGCCAGGACGAACTGGCAATCGCTGACATCGAGGGCACCCGTCGGCGTGGCTGAGGCTTCTTTCTCACGGGCCGGAGCCAAATGGCTTGGATTCGGGCTCGCCGAGCCGCCTTCAATTGGGGCCTCGCGGACACAACCCGACATCAACAAACACACCAGCGCCACCGCCAGCCATGCGGCACTACGGCGCCCTAGTGGGCACATCAGCCTACCTCCGACTGAATAGAATCCGATGCGTAGAACACCTGCCGCTCAAACCGGTACCAAGTGTCCAATTCATGAATGCCTATTGACACAACCGCAGGGCCCTGAAAGCCACTGAGAACCAACCAATGACTCTTCACATTGGCCGAATTCCATTGCAGACGGGCACCGTCGCCGAACTGAATTTGGCTTGCTGCGGCCGATGGCGCCAGCGCTAGGACCAGCGTAATGATCACGGCTGGCAGTCGTGATTGTCCCATGTTGTGATCTCACCTGCGCCTTGGACTCGATAATAGCGGTTCGCCCCGACCTCCTCATATCCGATGGGTTCAGCAAGGGGTGATGGGGCGCCAAAGTACGCCACTCCGGCTGGTCCAATCGGGTCTGGTTGTTCGTATTGGATCATCAAATCCAGTGTCAAAATGGATGTGTCGTTGAACCAGATGTATCGGTATTCCTTTTCTTGGGTCCCACTTGAATGGGGTCCGTGAGGCATCATCATGTAGGACGCATCGACTGATTCGCCGCTCCATGCTAGGCGCGTTTGATTTAGGCCTTCAGTGAGTTCCTCTTCGCTGAAGTTGAACTCGACGATGGATACGGGGTCACCAAAGAAACCTTGCCAGGCGGTGGCTAATTCCCGATCGTCCATGTAGACGCGCGTTACAAGTCGGGCGGAATTGAAACGGTCGGGCGTGCATCCATATGCATTGAGCTCCAGGGTCTCGCCTTCGAACAGGATCTGCACAGGGCCGCGCTCATACTGACCCCAAGATACACGTTCACAGTCGTAAAACGCATAGCCAAATCGTTGCAGGAATGCATCGGGCCAAGAGTCGGGGCGTGGCCAGGTGTGTGGGACTGCGTGAAGAGTCAGACCAAAGCTAACGTGGTTACACTCCGTCAAATCCAGCGTGCCCACCGGCGCCTCCCCCGTTATGCGCGTACGCGGTTCGCTCACGGACGATTCCCCGGGCATGGCCTTGTGATCAACGTGGTCTTGCCCGGGCGACGGCCCCGCCAGGCAGCCGCTAAGTGCCATGGTCAAAGTGGCGATTAAAGCGAAAACCGCCGGCTTGTGCGCCTTCACGGGCATACCAACACCCCGGATACACATCCGATTTCTTCCCACGCCCACCATGGATTCCCACCGACATCTATGGGGGCGCGTGTGGCGTAGTTAGCCGCACCAACCCATACCAATGCAACATCATCGCGGCTTGCCTTTTCTGCGGCAGCGGCGACATCCCCATTATCTGGGTCGCGCGGTTGACCATGCGGCTTCGGCACCCCGTACCCGCAGCCATTTAACTCCAGATTCTCGGCGCGCGCAGCTTCGTGGCTCGGCACTTCCCCCGTGATGCCTTGTACGGCGTGCTCTGCGTCTCGATGCGCCGAGGCAGCGACTTGTTCAGCGCCATGGGCGTAGTTGTGGTGTGCTGACGCTGTTGGCGTGACGAGGAAGCTGCAATCAAGTATCATGGTGGTCGCGGGGTTTGTTTCAGTCATAACGTGGCTTTATGTAGTCACGTCGGCACGGGTGCCTGTTCTCGTGCGGTGTAGAGTTTGAGGCGTCCTTGAAGCTTAATGTCAACGAGGCCCTCGTCAGCGAGGCGAGCTAATCGGTGTTGGGTGGTGCTTCGGCTCCACCCCCAACTGCTGGCGGCGTCGAGGATGCCTTTCTGCATGTGGCCCGGGTGGGCCAGCAGCCACTCATGGAGTCGCTGCAACTCGGGCTCTCGGAGCATGACGACCGTGTTCCAATTCTCATCGAAGCGGCCGTGGTTCTCGAAGTACCGCAGCGTGGCTTTGTGGCCGTGCTCTTGGATCATGTTGGTCTTGCAGAGAATGGCGAGGTGATGCCTCGCCGTACCCGCAGGAACACCCGTGCCCCGCAACACCTCCCGGAACGTACCCCCCGGATGATCCAAGATATACTCATACAGCTTCCGACGATTCGGATGGGCTAAGGGATCAGAGGAGCGGGTGCCGAGAATGCTCAAAGCAACCTTCAGGCTGGCGGCCACGATCGCCGTGATGCCAAGTGCAGTGGCAACGGTCTGAGCCGCTACAGGCACAAGCGCCGTTTCATCCAAGGCCAGTAGGGCAGAGCCGGACTGCATGGAGGCGCCAACGCGGCGGTCTTGTCCGTCAACCACATGCATGTTATTTAACTCGATTTCGCCCCACGCGCGCAGCGTCCCATTGGCATTGACACTGCACGCAATGCCCTGGCATGAATCCCATGAAGCACTAGGCAGCCGCGCGAAACCCGTGAAATTCATACTGATCGCCGCGCCACCAAGGGCAACGAAATCAGGCTCCGCCGTGAAGGAAAAACTGCTGCCTGTTCGTAGCACCGTATGTTGATAGGCATGCACGCCTTGAGGCGCGCCGGCACCTGGAAGCTTAATTTCGTGCTCGCGATCATCATCTGGAGGGCAGGCTGCATCTGGGTTTGAGCAGGTCACTCGTGCATCATGGAGCAGAATCTGGCGCGTGCCGGTGACCGTAACGTGCATGGTTGGTCGTGCTGAAGCCGAGCCGC
>JBFJXT010000241.1:0-3376 GCA_041623015.1 Thermoplasmatota archaeon
GGAGCACTACGCGCCCGGCATCATTGGGCCGTTCTGCCTGCAAACCTGCGTCGACAAAGACATGAATTTCTTCATCTACGACGTTGCACCCCGAATTGGTGGCGGCACCAACGTTCACGTTGGGATGGGGCACCCGTATGGGAATGCGCTTTGGCGGACTCCGATGAGTACTGGAAGGCGGGTTGCGAGGGAGGTTAAGCTTGCTTCGTCTGAGGGGTTGTTGAGGGAGATTGTGACGTAGATGGAAAAAGCGGCCTTTCTGAGCCACAATATAAGAGACAAAGACATCGCGAGAGAAGTGGCTCTCTTCATAACGGCCGAGGGTATCCCTCTGTGGTTCGACGAATGGGAAATCAGCGCAGGGGACTCTATTATCGGTAAGGTCGAGGATGGCCTAGCATCCACGACGACCTTCATTCTCCTTTGGTCCCGAAATGCACACTCCTCTAATTGGGTTACCTCCGAATTGCGATCTGCGCTTACGAATGCACTGGCGCTTGGCACACCGCGAATAATACCTATTGTCGTTGATGATACGCCGTTGCCGCTGCTGGTTCGGGATATTAGGTATGTCCTCTGGGATGGCGGCTCCGAAGCATTTCGCATTGACCTAGTTCGTGCACTGCTGGGTCGTCGCCCCTCCGATTCGCTAACCAAATTGGTGGTCAGGAAGTATCGCGAATTGATTGGGCCAAAGGGCTCACCCCATTTGTATCAAGCCTGCCCCGAATGTGGATCTCAACTCATTCAACCATGGCAAGCCCGGACTAACCGGGACGACCTAGTTGCAGGCATCAAGTGCCTTGAATGCGGTGCTAAACCAGGGGATTTTCTTTAGGCTGCGCGACTGCCGGCGACGGCCGCGATCTTGGTGGTCGCTTCGCTGGCGTGGAGTGCGTTCAAGGCTGTGAAGGCGCGCTAAGCGTCGACCGGGCTACTGGTCGTCGTCGCCCGCGCGCACTTCTCCAAGTGCCACGTACAGGGCGAGGTTCTCAGCCACCTCGCGGCGTGCCGAGCGCGTTCGACCAATCAGGAAACGCGCCGGTGCAGGCGCGTAGGTGACGACGGCCGAGACGGGCTACGGGGGGTGGTCTGCGTACACGGCCTTTGTCGTGCGCCCCGGCTGCAGTTCTTTTCTATCCTGTGGATCTGGGCCGTTGCTATCCTGACGAAGCGGCCAAGATCCCGGCCAGGGCACCGAGCGATTCAGAAGGAACTCGGCCACACCTAGCCCTCCTGGGCTCGCGACCCTTCGACGACTTGCGGACAAAGGACCGACGCGATGACCGAAGGCTGTGCGACAGCAGCCCTGCAACTCGACGTCAGTTTGCCCGCTCGAGATTGCTCGTCCTTGAAAGCTGGCACCATCGGGCTGCATTGGTTTCGCAAACTCATGTTGGAGCTTCGCTTCAAGGATTTGGGCGGCGCGGCGATCGGGTGCACGATAGATAGCCCGAAATAAGTATACTTCGCGCTTGGCCCCGGTCGTGCGTACTCGCAAACCCATAAATCGTGGACCTTTTCTAGCGCGCCACATACTGTAGTCAAGCATGATAACCCACTCAACCAAGGCGCTGTTTGACGCGTTTTGCGCCAACCCTAACTGCGAGGATGCCCAGTTTGAGGTGAAGGGGGCTGAGATTCTCGCTTCCAGGGAAGGGAGCCACAAAATAGCAAAAACGCTGGCAGCAATGGCAAATTCCGGTGGAGGAGTCATGTTAATCGGTCCAACGGTTGCTCAAGGTAACGTGGTATTAGACGGATTCCAGAGTCATGACGAGCCCCAAAAGAAAATCATGCAAGTCGTTCATCACACCACGGCGGGCGAGCTAGACAGCCTAATCACTCCTCGCCTTGAGCATGCCGCGGGGCCCAAACAGGTGCTTCGGATTGATGTCGAGCCTGCGAAATTCAAACACATCCGCTTCCGGGGACACGGCGATGCAGAGTGGTACGCGTACTGCCGGCGCGGGTCGGAGAACCAAATAATGACGCCGGAACAAATTAGCGAATTCAACGATCGAAGCAAGGCGCCGATCCGGATAGGCTCCGTAGCGGAGCACGTATCCATGCCCACCTTTCACGCACCGCGTTCTAGTCCACGCAAGAATCATGGTTCGAATCGATTCTATACATCAACGAGCGAGCATCTCGTGCCGCTGTTTGGATTCAGTCCATCCCTTGACGGCTTTGACACAAGCGCGTTTGTTCATGTGCGCGATCACTGCAATTTGGGCCCAAAAGAAACGTGGCCTGTTTTCCTGGCAGCCGCTAAGGAGCTGGCGGGCGAATATGCACTCAAATGGCTGACGTTTTCAATCAAGCAAGGAAGACGCATCCGAACCGGAATTGGCGCCAAAGCCCTCTTGCACGACGTGGAAAACATCGATTGTATCGGAGAATCCCTAGCGGCGACCGACCTACATGGGCCCCAAGGGCATCTCCGACCGGTCGTCACCGGCCAGATGACGATTCCGAATGGATTTTTGTGGTTTCAAACAGAAGCCATTGGCGAGAACAACTGGTTCTATGGGGAGTGCGGCGTGGTGCTGGAGCACTTGCCCTTCAATGGTAGTCCATTTCAGGAGTTCTTCGCTACCGTCAGAGCGGAACCGCCTGAGTGGCAGAGCATTGCAGGTCCACAGATGCTGACCATGCACGGAAATATCACCGCAAGCGGGGCAACGGTTGTCAAGGCGAGCGATGATGATCGCCAACATTTGTTCGTGGAAATTGATAATCCGCTCTTGGCACGGCCGGGGCAAATCCAGGCCGTGTGTGGCGAGGTGTACGGAAAGCGGCTGATTGAGAAAATGCTCGAGGTGCCGCGCCTCATGGTGCAAATGCGGGGTGGCGCCCTTCCGGGGGATGGCGAGCTGGTGCTGGGCCCGATATATCTTTTCTCTCTGCAATCCCGCGAAGAAATCTTGTTTGTTCATGCTCTTGCGTCGGCCATTTGAGTTGATGAAACCTCGCGGCCCAGGTTTGGCCGCACACAAGGGCGTCTTGTACAACCGCTGGGACGCACCCCACCCCCGCACCCAACCCGACTTCTACCCGTCGATCGGCCAGAATCTCCGCGCCCGTGAACACTGGCGCCTCAAGCTCGCCGACGGCCGCCAACTCCACGTGCTCGTTTGGGACAACTGCTACGAAGTCCACTGGGACCACTTCGACGCCCACTCCGCTCCTGTGCGGCACATGATCGTGGACGCCCCCATCGCCACCGCCGCGCTCCTAGTCACCGCTTCGCTCGCGTGGGCTGCACTCAAGGCCGTGAAGGCCCGCTAGGTGGCGCCGCAGGCACCACGATCCATAGAGGCTGTTCCGCCTGCCATTCACACCACCACACAATCCCCCAACCCTTCGAAATCCC
>JBFJXT010000242.1:0-3368 GCA_041623015.1 Thermoplasmatota archaeon
CGGCGACGTGTTGATGCCTTCGGAAGCCAATGTGCCCGTGTCGGTGCGTGGCGTGACCATTTACCCGGGAGATTACGTCTGGGCCGATGCATCCGGCGCAGTTGTGGTCCCAGCGGCAGACGTAGACTGGGTGCTTGATGAAGCCCGGCGCATTGAAGCAGCTGACGCGGAATTCATCGAAGCCATCCGAAGCGAAGACCCTGAAGAGATCCGAAAGAAAGGGAGCAAAGAGGCGTAACTCCCGACCCCAGAAAGGAGCATGACACCAACAACCGGACTACGATGCTTATCCCTGGCGCCCCGGTGGTTGGGTGTGAAACGGTGGCTGCTCGCCCTCCTGATGCTTCCCTCCGTAGCCGCGGCGCCACTGTTGGTGTCCGTGGTGCCCGATCTTCCCGGCTCAGGACCCGGAGATGAAGCCATAGCCATCTGGGGCGACGGCACCGACCTCACCGGTTGGAGCCTCTCGGACGGAGAAGATTCCTGGCCACTTCCCTCGGGTCCTCTGACCGGCAAACATTGGTTCGTGGGCAACGCGACTCTGTGGGCACACTTTGACGGACCCTCCCCGACCCAGAGCGGGCTCAGTTTGCGCTTGGGCAATGACGGCGACGATGTCCGGCTCGTTGATCCATCCGGCACCATCGTGGACAGCATGGCATGGGGCGACGGAACAGCACCCACCATGTCCGGAGAGACTCGATATCGATCCCCCGGACTCATGCTTCAACGCGCCCAAACCCCTGAAGGCGATTGGGTAGACACGGACACGGCCAAAGACTGGCAGACCCCCCGCATGCACCGCGTGGGCGAATCTAACCATGAATTTGCACCCATGGTTGCCGATTGGATTCAGCCCTATGCGTGCCCGGATCACTGCCTCCAGATTTGGTCCGATTTGCTTGGCGGCGCCAAGGACCGCGTGGCGATTCACATGTACGATGTGCGTGCGCCGTGGCTGGCCGACCTCATCGTGGCTGCCGCCAAGGAGGTGCCCGTGTCCGTATTGGTCCAAGAGCGCCCCGTGGGCATGGACACGGAGGAAGAACGCGACCGAAACAACGCCTTGTCGCGCATTGAAGCAGCCGGAGGAGAAGCCGTATTTGCAACCCGTGGCCGGTACGCATTCCACCATCTGAAAGTGCTCGTGGCGGACGACAAGGTCGCGATTCAATCGGACAATGGCGTCCCTTCGTCGTTTCCTCAAGATCCTTCCTGGGGCAGCCGAGGCTGGGGGGTCGTGGTGCATGACGACGCCATCGCCGATGCAGTGTGGGCGGTGCTCGCTGAGGACCGGGACGCATGGGATGTGAAGCCGTTTGAAGGCAAAGACGCCAAGGAGCCCTTGCGATTTGCCCCACGGAAGGGGCCCTACCAATCCGCCCCGTTACCTCCTGCACAACCCAACGTGACGGTTCAAATCATTCTCACCCCAGACATGACCGCCGACCCCGCTCTGGACCCCGTATTGAGCCTAGTTCGCGACGCCAAGCAATCAGTCCGGGTCCAGCAATTGGACATTCGCACCGAAGCCAGCAATCCCTTGGGATGGAGCCAGCCGGACGGCCTCCACGAAGCCCTCACCAGCGCCCAAGAAAGAGGCGTGCAAACATGGGTGCAAGCAGCGGCACCCTTCTCCCAGGCGGACGAAGGCAACAGACCCGCCTTGGCAAGCCTCGCCACCGCCGGTGCATTTACTCAGGAATTTTCCGGCCCCTTGTGGCTACACAACAAAGGCATCGTCGTGGACAACCAGTGGACCTATGTGGGCTCCATGAACCAGAACCATCACAGCCGCAGCAACAACCGAGAACTGGGCGCCATCATCCACAGCCCCGAAGCCGCTTCGTGGTACAGTGGCTTGTTTGACCAAGACGCCGACGCGGAGTCGGATGCGTTCCTTGATGTGCCCGGACTCCCTTGGCCAATGCTTTTCGTGGGCATCTTGGTGCTGGGAGTGTTGCGGCGTTGATGTTCTCTTTCGTTTCCCTTCTTGCCATTCTCATTATTGCAGCCGGCATCGTCTGGGCCCTCAGCGGCCGCTTCCTGGCAGTGGGCGCCCTCATCATCACCAATGTCCTGGTGTTCATCCTCACGGCTTTCGGCCCAGACCAAGTGATAGGCCACTCAGGATTCTACCGCGTGCCGACGGTTCTGCTCGAATTGGCATTGAACGGATCTGACCTGTACGCCTTGGCCCCCATAGCGGGGCTGCGGTTGATTACGAGCATGTTCATTCACGCGGACGCGGCGCACATCTTTGGCAACATGCTGATGCTGCTCATCTTCGGCTTGCCGTTCGAGGAGCGCATTGGCTTTCGCAAATTCATGCTGATTTACCTCCTGACGGGCGTCTTTGCGGCGTTGCTGCAAGTGGGCGTTGGTTGGGGCGAGCCCATTCGCCTCGTGGGCGCCAGTGGCGCGGTGTTTGGTATCCTTGGCGGCTTTGGTGGTGCCTATCCTCGAGAACGTATGCGCTTGCCGATCCCCGGCGGCCCGTTGTTGCTGTGGATTCGAGCCCCGGTGCTGGTGTTTGCCATGATAGGCGCCGCCCTGCAAACCGCCTACCTCATGGTGCTCCAAGGCACGGACAACGTCGCTTACGCGGCGCACTTGGGCGGGTTAGCGGCGGGTTTGATTCTCGGCTTTTTGCTGGTTCGACGCTCTGAAATGGACTCAAAGTCGCCTGTGAAGACGGCCGTCGATTTTGCCCGGCTGGAGCCCTTTGCCAAGGACCCCCGTGCCCGCAAGGCGCTCTTGGAAATGGAGCGCAGCCACGATGAGCCAGATGTGTTTCGCGCGTGGGTGGAAGAATTCTTCCGGCACGCCAAGGACCCGGAGACGGGAGAGAAGGTCAAGCCGGGGCCCGCTGGCCGCATTGTCTCCTTGTCCGGCAAGGTTCACGACGTGCGCCTTCGCTAGTGACCGTCGTGGCGGATTAGGTGCTGCCGCTTCGGTCGTACATGGACACAATGCGCACTTCGCCATCGATGCGCGTGCCGCCCAGCAAGGGCAAGGAGACCTCCACGGCCCAGGTGCCCTCTTGGTAATCCGCCTCTAGGTTACCGGGGCTCGTGAGGCAGTCGTCCCTGGCGCCTCCACCCGTGGTGCCGGTGCCAGCGATGCTGAAGCAGGCCACAACTTGATCGTCGGGATTGCGCACGAGCACATCCACACGACCGTTGCCGCTGGCGCGGGTGACGTCCAGGTGAATGCCCACTTTGTCGTAGGGCCCTTCTCCGCCGTCGGCGCGGCTGATGCTGATTTCTCGCGACTGGGCAATGGGCGCCAGGTCGATGATTTCGTCCTTTTGTCCCCGCAGGAAGTAGGCACTCCCCTTGTAGCCAGCATCCATGTCCGTGAGTTCC
>JBFJXT010000243.1:0-3289 GCA_041623015.1 Thermoplasmatota archaeon
CATCATCCCCCGCAAGCAAGGGCCGAAGTATTCCTCGACGCTTCGCACCTCGGCATCGAGAAAACCCAACTTCCTCGGCCTACGACCTCGGAAGTCCGAGGGTTTTCGCGATCCCCTTCGTCGCCGGACAAGCCGGCACCGAAGGTCCGCTCGCTTCGCTCGCTGATTCCCAAAACCGGTTTACCTCGGGCTACGCCCTCGGCAAACCCAAGGTTTTGGCAATCACCATCCTCTGAACCTCGGACGAGCCCTCGCCAATCTCACAGAGCTTGACATCGCGGAACATGCGCTCCACGGGGTAATCCTTGGTGTAGCCGTTGCCGCCGTGGATCTGAATCGCTTGGGTCGTTGCCCACATGCCCACTTCACTGGCGTACAACTTGCCCATGCTGGCTTCTTGGGTGAACGGCTTGCCTTGATCCTTCAAGACCGCAGCGCGCTGCAACAAGAGGCGAGCGGCGTCGATTTGAGTGGCCATGTCGGCCAGTTTGAAACTGATGGCTTGGTTGGCGGCGATGGGCTTGCCAAATTGCTTGCGCTCCTGGGAGTAAGCAAGGCTCGCATCCAATGCGCCCTGAGCCAATCCAAGGGCGAGGCTACCGATGGCGATGCGTCCGGCGTCGAGGGTCTTCATGGTGCCCACGAAGCCTTGGCCAATGCCTGCTTCGCCACCGATGACGCGGTCGTCGGGGAGCCACAGGTCTTCGAAGTAGAGTTGGCTCGTGATGCTGCCGCGCATCCCAAGCTTGTCCTCCTTGTTGCCCATGTTGAGGCCCTTCTCGCCCTTCTCACCGATGAATGCGGTGATGCCATGAGCGCCCTTACTGGGGTCAGTCTTGGCCATAATCGTGAAGGTATCTGCGATGTGGCCGTTGGTGATGAATTGCTTCTGGCCGTTGATGAGCCAACCGTCGCCTTCGCGCACCGCCTTGGTTTCGAGGCCTGCCGCATCACTGCCAGCGCTGGGCTCCGTGAGGCACCAGGCACCGATTTTCTTGCCCTGAGCCATGTCCGGGATGTACTTCTGAATCTGCTCAGGGGTGCCCTGGCCGTAGATGTGGCTGATGCCAAGGCCGTTGTGGGCTGCGAGGCTCAAACTGAGGCTGCCACTGACGCGGGCAATTTCCTCGATGGCGATGTTGTAGCTCACGGTGTCGAGGCCGGTGCCGCCGTGCTCAGGAGCCACGGTCATGCCCATGAGGCCCATGGCAGACATTTCGGGGACCATGTCGGAGGGCCACCAGTCCTCTTCATCCATCTTGGCCGCGATGGGACCAACGCGGGTCTCGGCGAACTCTCGCATGGTCTGGCGGATGAGCTCTTGCTCGGGGGTCGGTTGGAAGTCCATGAGGAGACGACGCAGGCTTCGGGTCTTGGGCGTTTCGCACCTAGTCGGCCCTATGCGGGCGTTGTCCCCATACGGTTCTAGGGCTGTGCATCAAGGAATTTGCATGGACGGCAAGTTACGATTCCTCGTCGTGGCCGTGACGGCGACGCTCCTGTTTGCCAGCGCCTCGGCTCTTCACCCGCAAGCTTTGCAAAACGGCAAAAACGTGGTGTTTACCCATGGAGGTGGCAACGATTGGTGGGTGCAAGTGCGACTCACCGGCACCGGGGGTGCGTCTGCGCTCTCTGTTGAAGCGATGGACACGGGTGGCGGCTGGGTTCCGCTGAGCCCTCAGCCGTGGGGAGGTGACAACACCTGGTGGGCAGGCAGTTTCCATATTGAGCCTGGACACAAGGTGATGTTCCGCGCTGATTTCCCCGGCGTGAACGACTTCAAGAGCTGCTGGTTTAGCCACCCGGCGGGTGCTGAACAATGTGTGATTCCCCTGCCCGCTGGACCGCCGGGGCCACCTGGACCCCCGGGACCGCCCGGACCCCCTGGGCCGCCTGGACCCCCCGGCGCGCCCGGAATTGGCCTCATCGGCCCACCTGGACCACCTGGATTCCCAGGCCCCCCTGGACCTCCCGGAATTGGCCTCATTGGACCCATCGGACCTCCCGGTATCCCCGGTCCGCCTGGGCCGCCTGGCCCTGCGGGACCCCCCGGTGCTGACGGTGTCAACGGAACCGATGGAGCCCCTGGCCCTGCCGGCCCCGCTGGACCTTCAGGCAGCCATCGCGTCGAAGGTACACCCATCTCATCGGCCACGGGTGCGGCAAAGGGCGTGCAAACGACGGCTACTGCCACGTGTGGCATCGGCCAGGTATTGCTTGGCGGAGGTGCAAAGGTAACCACCACCGACACCGCTGCGGACAAAGTGGCTCTTGCGGCAAATTTCCCGTCAAGCACCACCACCTGGACGGCCACGGGCACCGTGCTCTCGAATCTCGGCGCGGGCAAAGTCCTGACTGTCCAAGCGTACGCCTTGTGCAGCTTGTAACGGCGTCCGCTATCCTTTCCCCCTCTTCTTCACAACTTTGTCAATGGGTTGCTTAGAACGTTCTCAGGGTTTCTGCCAGTGGCTGCCGGCCATGACTGCGGAAGGCAATCCATAGCGCCAATGCCACACTTCCTGCGGTAACGAGCACGGCGAGGAGAATGCTGCTGCCTGTGGCATTGAAATCCATGGGGAGGGGCAGGTCTCGTCGCCCCGGAAGGACGGCATGGAGGATGGTTCCGAAGATGCTCGTGGTCACGGCGGCCACAACGAGCGCCAGAGCTACCACTTGGATGACCAGGAGGCTCAGGGCGGTGCGGACGGTGCGTGGCCTGATGCCAATGGCGTGACAGACGGCGATTTCGCGGTTGTGCGTCTCCAATTGCCGGGTCACACCATGGGTGACAAGGAACGCGGGGAGCAGGAACAGGAATGCCGCCATCAAGACGGACAAGCCTCGAAGCACTTCCATGAGTTGCCCGAGGTAGCGTTGGGTGAATGTTTCGCTGCTTTGATGGGTCCAGCCGTTGGCGGCAGCGATCGCATGGGCGCCACTTTCATCGCCTCCGCGAACGAGGATGGCGTTGGCCACGGGCGCGGTGGGTTCATGCCCGAGCAACTGCCGTGCGTCTTCAATCGGGATCACGTACGTGAAGGCGTCGAGGACATCCACGCCGCTGTCATACACAGCCACTAGGTGTGCTGGGCGCCGAATCACATCTTCGCGTCCTTCTTGGACCACGGCGGCCGTTACCTCGAAGGTTAGATCGGCAACATCCGCGATGCGCGGTGGCCACGATGATAACTCAGCGCGTTCGGCACTGGTAAGAAACGCATCAAGCCTATCAAGGCTCATGGTGACGGGGATACTGCCTGCTCCGGTGCCTTTGCTTGGTAATTTGCCA
>JBFJXT010000244.1:0-3246 GCA_041623015.1 Thermoplasmatota archaeon
CAATGTCCGCTTGAAGGTGAACCCAATCAAGCAAGTGGTTGCCGGAAAGCGCCTGGTCGTTGTGGATGACAGCATCGTGCGCGGCACCACCATGCGCCGCCTCGTTCGCATGCTCAAGGAAGCCGGCGCATCTGAAGTGCACTTGCGCATCGGCGCACCGCCCATCCTCGCCCCGTGTTACCTAGGCATCGACATGAGCACCCGGGACCAATTGGTCGCCGCCAACATGAGCGTGGATGAAATCTGCGAACACGTTGGCGCCGACTCCTTGGCCTACATCAGCATCCCTGGCATCGTTAAGGCCCTCGACTTCCCCGAAGACGAATTGTGCCTCGGCTGTGTCACTGGCAAGTACCCGGTTCCTGTGCCAGGTGAGCTTCAACGCGACGGCACCTTGACACCTGGAGAGGTGCCAACGGATGGCTCCAACTAATCAAGCTGAATCCACAACTGAGTTGCCGGTGCTCCTGCGCCTGCCATTCAGTCATTACTGTCGCAAAGTGGAGGCCTGCTTCCAGCAAGCGGGCCTCGCCTACGATACACTAGACATTTGGTTCCGTGATTTCCCGCTGCCTGTGGGTGCGGGGACGGTTCCTGTGCTCAAAGTGGGCGATCTGCAATTGGACGATTCCGCAGACATCATCGCCTGGGTGGATGCCAACGCGGCACCCGGCACCATCCCACTTCGAACCCAAGATCCGGAGGTGTTTGAGTGGTGCCAATGGGCAGACGAAGTGATTGGAGCCGTTGCTCGGCGCCAGGCGTACCGATGTGCCTACACAGCACCTCGAAAATTCACACGAAACCCGGGATTCTGGCTTCTGCTGAAGCTTGCTCGGCCATTGTTGCTGAATGTGCTGAAGTCGTACAAGACGCGCCGATTCGACGACTTCGACGCGGCGGCGGGGCCTGACATCATCGCCCGAGTCGCCAAAGCCCTAGACAATTCCGATTCTGGTTGTCTCGTTGGGGATCATCCAACTGCGGCCGATTTGACGGTGACCAACTTGCTCCATCCATTAATGCGCGTTGGCGGCTGGGCCGGACTCGATCAAGAGGCTGGCTGGGAAACAGTCTCCCAATTTGTTGCCGTCCATGCGGTCAAGGGCAAGAAGCGAGGCCGGCGGCCTCGTGAAGGTGAACTCGCCACGTGGGCGGTTCAATCCGAGCCATTCCTCTCGGCCTAAGCCAACAATTGGCTTACAAGGGTTGGGGGTAAGGGTGGAGGATAAGGAAAAGAGTGGGCCTTGGCCCGTTGGTTTTGCACCGGTTTACTGGGTCGCGGTGACCGAGTTGGCCGATTGGAAGTACACCTTGGCGTCCTTCGGGTTGGCCTTGATGGTGGCAGCGCCTTGGGTCCAGTTGGCGGGGCAGACCTCGCCGTTGTTCTGGAAGAACTGCAGGGCATCAATCATGCGCAGGGCTTCGTCGACGGAGCGACCAAGGGGCATGTCGTTCACGAGCATGTGGCGGACGGTGCCGGTCTCATCGATCAAGAAGAGGCCGCGGTAGGCGACGCCGGCTTCCTCATTGAGGACGCCGTAGGCGGTGCTGATGGTCTTGGTGGTGTCAGCGACGATGGGGTAGCTGACGTTTCCGAGGCCACCGTCGGCGCGGGGCATCTTGTTCCAGGCGTGGTGGCTGAATTCTTGGTCCGTGGAGCAAGCGACGACGGCCACATTGCGCTCGGTGAATTCGGCGATGCGGTCACTGAAAGCAATGATTTCAGTGGGGCAAACGAAGGTGAAATCCTTCGGGTAGAAGAAAAGCAGGGTGTACTTGCCTTCCTTGGCGTTGTTGCTCAGGGTGTAGTCAACGATGTCATCGCCGACGACGGCCTTGGCGGTGAAGTCCGGTGCGGGGGTTCCAACCAGGGTCATAGGTCTCAAGGTTCGCTATCCGAAGTTGGATATAGCGGTTCTTGAGGGGGCAGTGGCAGTTTCCTCGCACATCAATGGGGGCAACGCCAGAATTGGAGAGCCGAAGGGACTGCAATCAAGCCGCCGGGAATTCCTCTGATCGTGGCAAAAGGGTTGGAAAATGGGGAAAGGGGTGAGGGAAAGCGTGGCTTATTGTCGCTTAGCGAAGGACGCATCCGCGGCTGTCCATCCAAACCAAGCAGCCCTGCTCGTATCGGGGCTGGGGCTGGTATCCGGGGTCGCAGGCGCCGGTGCTGCTGCGGTATCCGCCAGATCCGGAGTTGGGGCTACACCAGGTGTAGTATCCGCCTTCGCAACCCACAGCAACCGTGCCGTGGCAGTGTCCGCCTGCGCTGGCTGCAGGGAATGACAGTAGAGCGACAAACATAGCTGACGCTAGTAAAATCGTGGTAGTTTTCATGTGTTCATCCTGGGCTAGAAGCCCGGATTGAGGAATGGGCTCGAAGTAAATAATATTATCTATAATATCACTAAACCACGGGGATAACTGTAGAATTAGGGCAATATAACCGCTCAATAGACCAAAAAAGGTAAAATAAGCGGGAAACAAAACTGTTAATTTGACTGTCTGTTTAATTCATTACTTACTGCCAAAGTGCCGAGGGACAAAAAACCATGGACTGTTGATGTAAAGGGTTAGAACGGGTCCTAATTTCTCGGGGCGTGCCGGTCTGACCTCCTAACCAATGCAGAATTGGGCGGGTCTAAGCGCCATTGGGCGGCGCGTGAGCCACCCAACAAAGAATTGAATCGATGGAAAGGCAGGAAACCATGATATCCGCGAGGGCGATGAAAGGCCGTGCGGTGGAGCCTCCGGGCGCGTCTCATTTTATTTGTCCTGATTGCGGGATTTCCAGGCCTTGCCTTGCTGATGTTGGATGTTGTGCAAGATAACCGGCAAATCCAAGAAAACGCCGGCGCAGAGGCCAGTCTAGCGGCGCTTGAAGTTTTGAATGCTCAGGAGGAATGGCTCCACCGCACGGAGGGAATTATGACTGCTTTGTCCCTGAATGCGGCGATTGTCAATGGGGATCAGGAGGGTTGCAATGATGCCTTACGAACCTTGAAGGCGGCAGATTCTCGATTTGCGCATCTGGCGGTCTTTTCGGAGGAGAGACAGTTCTTTTGCACCAGTCTTCCCGAGGGTGATCCGTTTCCCATTCCTGGGGAGCCCATTTCAGAAGCATCGTACGAATTTTTGCGGCAAAATCCCGGTTTCCATGTGCGGCCTTTGCGCATTGGCCCCTTGGCAGGTGAGCCAGTCCTCCCGGTGACCCACTCGGTCATCAACAATGGGAGCGTGGTA
>JBFJXT010000245.1:0-3243 GCA_041623015.1 Thermoplasmatota archaeon
ACGCGACCTGCTCCTTACCAAGGAGCCGCTATACCTCTAAGCCACAGCGGCGGCGGGTGATGCAGGCCCGAAGACCTGCGCAAGGCGGCCGACCCAAGTCACCTATATGAGTGCTACGAAGGAGTAGCACCCTTAGACCCAGTCTTTGCCATTGCAGATGGGAAAAAAGTTGGAAGAGGAGAGCCGACGGAGGGATTTGAACCCTCGACCTGCTGTTTACAAGACAGCTGCTATACCGCTAAGCCACGTCGGCGGGGCGATTGATGGAACCAAAACGAGCACAACAGGAGAAAGGCGCGGTTGGACAACCGTGCGACCCGCCGCCCCGTTGTGAAGGTTCCGGGATGGACCGAGCCCCACGATGCCCCCCCGAGCCCTAACTTTTGGCCCAGGAATTAGCCTGTTTACTCGCCTAGCTCTGCGCTGCGCCGGGTTGCCGCTTCCACCGCGTCCATCAGGATGGCTGCAAACGCTTGCTTGCGAAGCACATGCAGCGCGGTGATGGCGGTGCCTCCTGGGCTCGTCACGGAATCGCGCAGCGCCGCAGGGTGCTCGCCGCTCTCGTGAACCAATTTGGAGCTGCCCCGGACGGTTTGAGTGGCTAGGCGCGTGGCGACGTCCCGAGGGAGACCCATTTTGACGCCGGCGTCGCTCAAGGATTCAATCACATGGAATACGTACATGGGTCCAGTTCCGCTGAGCCCTGTGACCGCATCCATCAGGCTTTCGTGAACTTGCTCCACGGTGCCAACACCGTTGAAGATGCCGTCTGCGATGCCGAGGTGTTCGGGCGTGCAGTGCGCTCCGGGGCAGATGGCAGTGGCACCCATGCCGACCGTCACGGCCAAGTTTGGCATGGCTCGGACCACGGGCGCGGATTCAGTGTAGTATTCGATGAAGCGGGTGCTGATACCGGCGGCGATGCTCATGACCAATTGATTGGGCTTCACAACGCCGCGCAGATCCTTGAGTGCCCCTTTGATGATCTGGGGCTTTACACCCAGAAGGACCACATCGGCGTCTCGGGCGGCGAGTGCATTATCGGTGCTTACACTGATGCCGAGTTCCGTGGCGAGGGCTTGGGTCTTCTCGACGTTGGGGTTTGTGGCAATGATGTCACCGGGCTCGGCCCATTTTTCGCGCAGCAAACCACGAACGATTGCTTGACCCATGTTGCCGCATCCAATGACGGCGAGACGGTACTTCATCAACCCTCGACCGTCGCTTTGCCTTGAAACATTGCGTACCGGTTCGGCTATCCGGCAGGCTGCTTTGGCCGGAGCGATGCGGGTCTGTCTTGGGGGCACCTTCCATCCGTTCCACGTGGGCCATGAGGCGTTGCTTCAAGCAGCCATTGAGGGCGCAGACGCCGTCTTTGTGGGCATCACCGACGGACCCTTAGCCAAGCGGAGCCGCCCCATGCCCGAGTGGCAAGAACGAGCCCAGGCAGTGGGTGCATTCCTGAAGGCGCTTCACTATACAGGGGAAGTTCGCATCGAGCCCCTTCGAGATGCAGCGGGCCCCGCCAATTCGGAGCCGTTCGATGTGATTGTCGCTAGCCCAGAGACCGCTGTGGGTGCAGAGCGCATCAATGCCACGCGACGGGCCGCAAGCCTTCCTGAACTCGTGGTGAGACTGGTGCCTCATGTGCTTGGAGAAGATCGGTTGCCGGTAAGCGCCACGGCAATTTTTGAGGACCGCATTGATCGCTCGGGCCGCCGCCTTCGCCCTACACGTGTGGCCGTTGGCAGCCAGAATCCAGTGAAAGTTGCAGCCGTCGCCAAGGAAATGCAGCGGATCCTCGGAAGCGAGGTAGATGTGGAAGGCGTCGGAGTGTCATCGGATGTCCCCGAGCAACCCCAAGCGGACCATACGCTGGAAGGCGCACAAAATCGCGCCAGGGCCGCCCTGCAAGCCATGCCGGAAGCGGATTACGCCGTGGGCGTTGAAGCCGGACTGGTTCAGTTTCCGGGAGATGAAGCGTCGGCAGACGTGCAATCATGCGTGGTGCTAGATCGAAACGGCCGTGAAACCAATGGCTGGGGCCCTGGTTTCCATTACCCTGAATGGGTCCGCCGTCGTGCCGAGTCAGGCGAAATGATTAGCGACATCCTAGGCCCCGTCGCCAAAGACCCCCGCATTGGAGGAACCACGGGAGCCATCGGTTACCTCAGTGACGGATTGATGGACCGAACCGAACTAACGGAAGTGGCCGTGCTGATGGCGTTCGTGCCTCGAATCAGGCCGAGTCTGTACTCGGATTTGCCCGCGTAGCTTCCTCTTCGCTCCAGCCAGAACCTGCCGAAGGGTCCATGGGTGTTGCGCGGGCGCCCTTGTAGAGCATGCGGTAGTATTTCTTGGTGAAGCCGAACTTTTCGTAGAGGCGAACGGCGTTGTGGTTGTCCGTGTCCACGTGCAGGCTCACGTCTCCACCGGTGACTCGAATCGCTTCTTCAAGGAGGATGCTGCCAACGCCACGACCCCGGGCTTCCTCAGTGACGCAGATGTAGCTCAAGTGGTACTTGGGGAAGAATTCCGACAGTTCCATGGGAGTCAGGATGGTGTAGCCGAGGGTGTTTTCGGCATCCTTTGCTTCGAGGACGAAACCGTCTTTGAAGGCCGATTCCACCGCTTGAATCATTTCACTGGCAGGATCTCCAAAGCGGTCAAGAGAGTCTTGGAGTACTCGGATGAAGGCTGCCATGTCTTCTGGCCGCTCCATGTGGTCCACGTCGATTTGTGGGCGACCACTGGTCATGACGGCGACCACGAGGTCATCGGACTTGATGTGTCCCGCCTCGAGGGCGGCTTGGAGGGCAGCCACGGCCGAGAGGCTTGCAGGGTGCGCCTCGATGCCGTCTTGCAGCAGCGCATCGTGCAGTTCCATTAATTCCGGGTCAGTGAATCCGTAGGCGGCTCCTCGGGCATCTTGGATGGCGGTGAGGCAGGCCGTTCCGTCAAGGGCATCCCAGTTCACCAAGGGCTCATTGACTTCAGTTTCGGTGATGGCTCGAGGGTCAAGCGGCGTGCAGCGCTCTTGCTTGCGGGCAAAGCTACTCAGGACCGGGTTTTGGCCCTGGGTGCTGCCACCAAAGAATGCTGGCATGTATCGTACGCGTCCCTGGGCCCAGGCGGTTCGGAATCCCAGGTGGACTCCAGCGAGGGTGCTGCCGTTACCAATGGGACATCCAATCGCTTTGGGCATGTCCTTGAGGCGGGTGACGATTTCTTCGGCGATGCGGC
>JBFJXT010000246.1:0-3237 GCA_041623015.1 Thermoplasmatota archaeon
CGGCGACGGAAATGCGCAAGACCACTGGATGGACGAATGGTGGAATGACTCCATGCGCGGTGGAACTTGGGTACATGGCATCCCAATTTTTTCTCCAACCGCCGCCCCCCCATCCATTTCGTTCTCTGGCCTCCAGTCCATTGAGTGGTCCAATGCGTATTCTTCGTGCACGGGGGGCTCTGAGTGTCCTCATGCGGATGAGAGTGGTTTGTACATGGATCACCCGGAGCAGTTCCTGGGTGGCGGAAATGCCACGTTGGTTGGGACGCCTGATTTTATTGCGTTCTTGAATCCGACGGAGTTGTCGTTTACGGGGACGGCTCGTTTGCCTCGGGCGGCGGGTTCGTTGGATTGTGAAAATTGCACGTTCGAGGGCGATACCTTGGTGGTGCATGGGGAGTTGAATTTCACGAATCTACAAAGTGCGCCGGGCGGCGGCTTGACGGCAGATCTTGGCGGGACGTACTCGGTGCGCATCAATGAGACGCCGGTTGGATTTGTGTCTGGCCAAGTGGCGGTTGCGGCGGCTGCCTTGGTGCTTGGTTTGGCGCTCTTGTGGAAGATTATTGGCGCCTTGGTGTCCAAGCAAATTCTGTCAAAGCCGTTGGAGTTGAAGTCGCGGCGATTGTTGTTGGATGCGATTGAATCCAATCCCGCGGCGACTGCTCGTGAATTGATGCGATTGACGGACTTTGGTTCCAATCAATTGGTGCATCACGTGACGATTCTTCGCCAAGCCAAGGAAATTCACTCCTGGCGAAGGGGACGAAATGTGCATTACTGCCTGAGCCGGTTGGCTCCTGAAGATGCCATGCGAACGCGCACTCTTGACGATGCAGAGATGCGATCCTTGCATGGATTCATCCTTGAGCAAGGGGAGACGCCGCAGAAAACATTGGCAGAGTGGACCCAGACCTCCTTTGGTTGGGCCCGCTCTACCTTGCAGCTCAAACTCCAGCAATTGGTTGACGTGGAGTTGCTTCGCTCCCGCACCGATGGACGATGGCGGGTGTACGAAGCGGTGCCAAGTTCAGAGGCTTAAGCGGCCACGGCGCGGTTGGCGCGTGCGGGGCGTCGGCGGCGCTCGGCGCGTTGTTCCTTCGTCGGGACTCGCAGGTCACTGACGAGGCGCAGGGGCTTCAGGAAGAACAGGACGTAGCGTCCAAGGTCCACTTGGTACCAGCGCAGGCCAATGTAGGCGCTGTCTGGGAAGGCGTGGTGGTTGTTGTGCCAGCCTTCGCCAAAGCCAAAAACGCCGAAGAAGGCGTTGTTGCGTGCCACGTCGGGGCTCTTGTATGGCCGGGTGCCGATGATGTGGCAGATGCTGTTGATGCTCCAGGTGATGTGGTGGACGAGGAACACGCGCACGACGCCGCCCCAGAGGAGGCTTTGCCAGAAGTGGCCCCAGGTGCCAAAGACGGCGAGGCCGACGAATCCAGGCACGAGGATGCTGGAGATGATCCAGAAGAGCTGGGTTTTCTCGAAGAAGCGGACGATGGGGTCGCGCATGAGGCGGTCGTGTCCGGGCCCGCTGTGAACGAGGTTGCCCTTGGCGAGCCAGCCGAAGTGACTGTGCCAGAGGCCATCGAGGGGACTGTGGGGGTCGCCGGGCTTGTCGCTTAGCGCGTGGTGGCGGCGGTGGGTGGCAGCCCAGGAAGCGGGGCCACCTTCGACGCTCATGGCAGCCATGGCGTACAGGAGGGCACGAACGGGGGCGCGGGCTTTGAAGGCGCCGTGGGCGGTCATGCGGTGGTATCCGAGGCTGATGCCAACGCCAGCGACGGCTTGCAGGAACACCAGCATGCCGATGTCAAGCCAGGTGACGTGGCTTCCCCACAGGAGGGTGATGGCGAGAATGGTAAGGGCGAAGGGAATCGCAGCAGCGAGGCTCACCGCGAGTTGATTGCCGACCTTTCGGCCGATGAAGGGGTAGATCTTGTCGACGCTGGACATGTAAGGGCTCCAGGCAACACGCATCCCGTGCGTTGCCAGTGGTAGCATTGAAACAGGGAAGGCTATTAAGCCGCAAGTGGGCCCCTTGGGCCCTGGTTGTGTGGAGGAAACCCAGTGTCCGATCCAAAAGCTTTGGGGAACGAGGATCTTATTGGAAGGCTTGAGGGCTTTCTCGATAAGCAAGCGGACGATCACCGTCGCGCCATGGAGGAAGTGGTGGTCTGGCTCCAGAAGGAAGGCAGTCTAGAGCGTGAGATTCACCGCTCTGTGGCGAGTCTGGGGACCATTTTCCAGAAGTGGAGCTTTGAGATTCTCTTTTTGCTGCGCATCCGGGGCATCTTGCGGTTTAATCAACTCCGTGAAGAATTGACCAGTGTCCAACAAAAGGGTGTGTTGGGCCGCGTCCGCGATATGGCGGGCGTCGGCAGCCGCACGCTGAGTGAGCGCCTGAAGGACTTGGAGTCTCGTGGCTTGGTGAACCGTGAGGTCATTGCAGAGGTGCCGGTGCGCGTGGAGTATTCCTTGACGACGAAGGGCCGCCGCTTTGGCGATTTGATGATGCCGGTGATTGCGTTTTTGCGCTTGAACCAGCTTGAAGACCGCGAATAGCGCCGCCGCCCACTCCCCTCTGCTCCCCTCCCCTCCTTCGACCCAATCGCCTCAGCCTATCGAATCCTCCCCGTTGGGCCCCGCAGATTCCTGTGGTATCGCCTTGGTTTTGCACGGGTATCGAGGAGCGCTAAGTAGCTTGGGCGTAGAGTTCCGGCTTGTGATGCTCATGCAAGTCAGAGTCCACTCCCTCTTCGCTCGACGTTTGTTCGTAATCGCCCTCGCCGCGTTGGTGGCCGCTCCGGTGGCCCTGGGGCAAATTGGCGGGTCCGTTTCTGGTTCAGGCTCCACTTCAGGCGGCCTCACTGATTCGGGCGCGTCCATTGATTCCGCTGTGGATGGGTCAGCGACGACAGGCGGCGCGTCCGGCACCCTTTCGGGGTCCACGGATACCGCCCTTGGAGGCTCCACGGGTTGGGCGGCGGGCGCTTTGGATTTCAGTTCCGAAGTCAAAGCAAAGGTGCCGAGTGAGTCGGTAATCCAAGCAAAGGCGGATGCGTATGCAATGTCGGATGCAGCAGACCGGCGAGCAGATTGTGCCCGTGCAGTGGCGGCCGGCATTCAGGGCCACTACGAGGTGGTTGGCGAGGTGCGGCAGGGCGAGTATTCGTTCATGCGAGTGCGCGCCGAGGCCGCCGAAATTTCTGGCCACACCGTGATTCGCTCCGGGGGCGA
>JBFJXT010000247.1:0-3208 GCA_041623015.1 Thermoplasmatota archaeon
CGCTCCAAGTAACGAGCCACCATCATGTAGTGCGCAGACGCCTCGATATTGTGGGAATCTTGCGCCATGTAGGTCAAGCACTCACGCCAGACAGAGTAACGAAGCGCATCCACATCGTCCTCCAGTGCCATCAGTGGCTCCACGTCGGGCGCGGTCTCGTTGCGGTAGGCATCCATGGCTAGATCGAGCATTTGCTCCACCTTCGTCGCCATGTCTCGCAAGTGTACCGGTCGGCTCACATGGCCCATGTCAGCGGGCCACTGTTCGGCGGTGCGGGCAATATCGTAACCGTACCGTCCGACGCGATTGAGGTAGGTGATGAGCTTCAAGGCAGCGCCCATGCGGCGAAGATCACGGGCCACGGGCGCTTGCAGGGCCAAAAAGCGCAGAACATCCGTTTCAATCACTTCGTCCATGTGCGCCAATTCTTCGGTGCGGCGAGCCACTTCGCCGGCCGATTCGCGGTCCAGATCAACGAGGCAACGCAAGCCGTCTCGAAGCATGGTCCGGGCAAGCTCTGCCATGGCAACCACTTGATCTTCAATGGCTCGCACTTGGTCTTGGAATCCTTCTCGCGTCATCTAACCGAACCTCCCGGTGATATACTGCTCTGTCAAGCTTTCGCGGGGCGCCTCGAAGATTTGCCGGGTGGGGCCTGCTTCAACGAGCTTGCCCTTGTACAGGAACGCGGTCCGGTCGCTTACGCGGGCCGCTTGGCTCATGGAGTGGGTCACAATGACAATGGTGACGTCCTTCTTGAGTTGCAGCATCAAGTCCTCAATCTTCTGTGTCGCCACGGGATCCAAGGCGCTGCACGGCTCATCCATCAGCAACACCTTTGGTTGCACCGCGAGGGCACGGGAGATGCACAGGCGCTGTTGTTGGCCGCCGGATAGGCCGGTTGCGGGGGCGTCGAGGCGGTCGCTCACTTCGTCCCAGAGATGGGCTTTTTCGAGGGCCCATTGCACGCGAGCATCCATATCTGCCTTGCTCAATTTGTGGTGGAGACGAAGCCCATACGCCACATTCTCTCGAATGCTCTTGGGGAACGGGTTTGGCTTTTGGAACACCATGCCCACGTGGCGGCGCAAGGCGACGGGGTCCACGTCATCGCCATTGAGATTGGTACCTTCGAGGTAAATGGCGCCTTCTTGCCGGGTGCCTTCGATGAGCTCATTCATGCGGTTCAAGCAGCGAAGGAGCGTCGATTTTCCACAGCCGCTTGGCCCGATGAGTGCGGTCACTTGGTTGCGGGGGCAGTCCAAGGAGATGTCCATGAGCGCTTGGCTGTCGTGGTTGTAGTAGAAGTCGAGGCCAGCGACACGAATGGCTACGTCTTCTTCGCGGATTGCTGCGGCGCCGGGCGCGTGGACGGTGCCGACGTGTGGCTTGGGCGCGGCGGAAGGGGCCGGGGCGTTCAGGGTTGGAGGCGTGTGTGTCATGGGTCACCAGCGGATGCGTCGTTGCAGGCGGTCTCGGAGGAAGATTGCAAGGAGGTTGAGGATTAAAGTTGCAAGCAGCAAGACCACGATGGCACCTGCTGCAAGGTCAATGGCCGGTTGCCGAGCATCGGAGGCTAGGTAGTAGGCACGAACTTGTAGTGGTGTTCCGCTGCCGAGGGGGTTGTAGCTTTGGAACACTTGGTACGTGGGCAAGCCGATGATGAGCAATGGCGCCGTTTCACCGGCAGCACGGCTCAGGGCAAGGATTTGGCCCGTGAGGATGCCAGGCAGTGCGTAGGGTAGGACGTGGCTTCGGATGGTTTGCCATTTCGTGGCGCCGAGTGCGAGGCTTGCGTGTCGCACGGATGCCGGGACCGTCTTCAGAGCCTCCTCTGTTGCCACAATTAAGATGGGCAAAATGAGCACGGCCAGGGTCAATGCGGCGGCAAGGTAGGTGCCTTGGCGAGGCATGTTGAAGACGTCTGAAAACAGTCGAACGAAAATGGCCAGACCAAGCAAACCGTATACCACGCTCGGGACACCGGCGAGGTTGCTGACGGTGGCTCGGATGCCTTCGGTGATGCGGCCACGGGGCGCGTATTCGTGTAGGTAGATGCCCGCTGCGGCACCCACGGGGACGGCGATGACCATGGTCATGGCGAGCACGATGAGGCTGCTGATGAGCGCATCAAGAATGCCAGCAGTCCGAGATCGCACACCACTTGGACTGTAGCTTTGGGTCCAGAAATCCAGGCCCATGTGGGGCAGCCCATCCATGAGCATGCGGGCAATCAAGATGGCGAGGCTGCCAAGGCTGACCACGGCCGTTGCAAGGAGTGCCATGCGCCAACGGCGTTCGGTGCGCTTGCGCCGTTCTAGGTGCGCATCGGATGCGAAGATGCTGCTTTGTTGGCTCATGCTTCCGCCTCCCGGTATTTGCGAACGAATCGACGCGCAAGCACATTGAGCGCGAGCGTCATGGCAAACAAGGTGAGGCCGACAGCGAAGAGACTGGTGTACACAGCGCCTTCTTGGGGTGTGTCTCCGCCGGTGCGTTGCACGATGAAGCCCGTCATGGTCTGGATGCTCTGGACGGGGTTGAAGGTGAGGGTGGCTTGGGTGCCGGCGGCCATGGCGACGGCCATGGATTCACCAATGGCTCGGGCAATGCCGAGGACAAAGCTTGCCACGATGCCGCTGAGGGCGGCGGGGACGGTGACGTTTCGCGTGGTTTCCCAGCGCGTGGCTCCGAGGCCGATGCTGGCTTCTCGAAGGTGTTTGGGCACGGCGCGAAGGGCGTCTTCACTGAGGCTGGTGATGATCGGGAGCACCATGATGCCCACGACGATGATGGCGTTGAGGGCGTTGAAGATGCCTGCCGATTGGTTGCCAAAGACCGCGTACAGGAAGGTGCCTTCTGCGGTGAGTCGTTGGACCAGGGGACTAATCACGTAGAGGGCAAAGAAACCAAAGACGATGCTGGGGACGCCGGCCAGAAGTTCGAGGGCTGGCTTGACGATGCTTCGCAGGCGCGGGGAAGCGTATTCTGCTAGGTAGATCGCGGTGCCGAGGCCAATGGGGAGGCCGATGATGGCGGCGCCGACGGTCACGAGGAGCGTGCCAGAGATGAGTGGCCAGACACCAAAGTGTCCTGCGCTGCCGCCTTCACTGATTTGTACGGTTCCTGCGGATTCCCATCGGGTGCTTCCGAAGAATTCGAAGATGGAGACTTCAGAGAAGAAGGAGAGGCTGTTACCGATGAGGAC
>JBFJXT010000248.1:0-3167 GCA_041623015.1 Thermoplasmatota archaeon
AGTGTCCACGACGCATTCCTCGGAGACCCCCCATGAAACCAACGATCCCTTTGGAAGCAAAGATTGGCTGCGCAGTGCTCGGCGCAACTGGCACCGTGGGTCAACGATTCGTGGAACTTCTGGACAATCACCCCCGACTTGAGCTTAGAGCGGTGGCGGCCAGTGAACGCAATCAAGGCCGGCCTTACGTGGAAGCAACCCAATGGCGATTGGATGAGGAGATGCCAGATTGCGCCGCCGGGCTGGTGCTTGAAAGCATTGATGCCATTGGCGAGCGCAACGACATTCGCGTGGTGTTCAGTGCCCTCCCAGGCGACGAAGCAGGCCCCATCGAGCGCGCCCTCGCCGATCAAGGAAAAGCGGTCTTCACCAACGCCAAAGACCTGCGCATGGCCCCAGACGTTCCGCTGCTGATCCCAGAAGTCAACCCGGAACACATGGAACTCGTGGCGGGAAAACGCGGCTTTGTGGTCGCCAACGGCAACTGCTCCGGTATCGTTCTTACCCTCGCCCTAGCCCCCTTGCACCGGGCGTTTGGCATTGAAGAAGTCCACGTGACCACATTCCAAGGACTCAGTGGCGCTGGCCACCCAGGTGTGCCAAGCTTGGACATCATTGACAACGTCATCCCATTCATTGGCGGCGAAGAGGACAAATTAGAGACCGAGCCCCAACGAATCCTTGGCGGCATGGTCCAGCCTGCTCATTTTCAGGTTCACGCCACGTGCGCCCGGGTTCCGGTTCGAGAAGGCCACCTAGAATCGGTGCACGTGCGCCTCAAAAATCCGGCCAGCCTGAAACAGCTCACCGAGGCCTTCGAGTCATTCCGTGGGCCGGACGAAGTTGCCAAATTGCACACTGCCCCGAATCGACCCATACACGTGGACCCCCGCGCCGACCGCCCCCAACCCCGATTGGATCGAGACCGCGAACAAGGCATGAGCGTCACCGTGGGCCGCATTCGACCCTCCGGCGACTGGGTCCGATTCTTTGTCCTTGGCCACAACACCCTCCGTGGTGCCGCTGGACAAAGCATCCTAAATGCCGAATACGCTGACGCAATTGGATTGCTTTAGCTGCGAGCCCGTCGCGACACTGCCAACGCTGCGACTGCCACGAGGACGAGGGCAACGGGTGCCCCAGGCGCAAACTCGTTCAGCTGCCCGGGTGAAACATCATCAACTCGCCATTCGACCAAGCGGGTTTTGGCTTCGGGTGCATCGATGAGCAATTGGCGGTACTTCACGAAGACTTGCCACTCGGGGGTTGCGATGGGAACGGATGTACCGGGATTAATTTCAGGAATGACGGATTCAGTTCCGTCCACACTGAGCGTTACGTTGGAAGCCACGCCCCAGCCCTCATTGGCAACGTACCACGCACCGTCTTGGACATCCAATGAGAGCCAAGCGCCCCAGGTGCGGGTGTTCTTGACTACCCAGTCTAGGCCGTTCAACTGGTCCTCAATTTCAGCAGGAATTCCTTCGCCGTAGACGGGAATGAATTGATCTTCATGGACCTCAAAGGTGTGGGAAGGAACGCCAAGTTGCCCGTAGCCCCAATCGTCGGTGGCGCCCGCTGCAAGGTAAAGTTCTGCGGCCATCATGGCATCCACGCGACCATTGGTTGCGTTTTCGAATGGCTGTTCGATGCTCTTGAAAAACGCCTCGTCCGGAGACTTGTCATGGGTCCAACCCCAGGGCCAGTAAAACTCGGCAACGCCCGTGTGCATGGTAATCCAGAGGTCCGGCATGATGCTGCGCGCAAACTCTGCGTTGGCAAGCACTTCCGGTTCACTGAATGAGCTAGGCCCTCGGTAATTTAGATCTAGGATGGTGTCACCACTGCCAGGCCCTCCAAACTGGAAAGCGTAGTTGCGATTTGGATCTACTTGGTTGGCGTTTTTGCGGGTATCCAAGAGATTGCCTTCAGGATTGACAATGGGCGTGGCATACACTTCATGGGTTTTCAAAAACGCCTCCACATCCGGGTCCCCGGCGGCAGCTTTGCTGATGAGGTCCTCAAGGTAATACATCACCAAGTCGACGCCTAAGAATTCGTTTCCGTGGTGTCCTCCGTCGAGGTACACACGCAGCTTCTGACCCGTTGCAAGGTCTGCGTCGTGGAAGGGTACGGCCTCATTGGTGACCCGAACCGCCAACAACGGAAGATTCAGGATCCCCGTTACCCCGATCGTCATGCGGTCCACCAACTCAGGGTGCTCCCGGTCCAGTCTGGTAAAATCTGCATCTACATCCGTGACGCGGTGGACCAAGCTTTCTTGGTGCGTCGAGTACCGAGACAGGCCCAGATTGGAGCCGGGGTGATCGGCGATGGCCACGGGCGCCAAGAGCACCGCGATGACGAGAAGGGACAAGATGCGCATGAGACTGACGCGGCGCCCCAGTTCTTGAGCCTTGGGGCGTTACACTCGAAGGAAGGTAGTGACCATTTCGGCAGGTTCACCACCAAGATCCGAAACCAGCACAAACACCACTGAGGCGAGCACGAGCATGGGAATGATAACCAGGAAGACAATGCCTAGCCAAAGACCCCAATTTGCCATGCCAGTGCCCGTGATTTGGCCTTGACTTGCACGAATTTCTTTTCGAGCGATGGCGCCAAAGATGATGGCCAAAATGGCCGTGATGATGCCGAACACCCAAAGGAAATAGGACGAAATGCCGAGAACAAGTGCGGCCACCGCTTTGCCGGATTTACGGGAAGGGCCCTCCGGCTCCGATGTCCATCCCCCATGTTGCATTGGCGGCTGAATCGGCGGGGCTGCGGTCAAATGAGGCCGTTCAACGGATTGATCTGCGGCACCCCATGCCGCTTGTGGGGGCGGCAAGGGAACCGATCTTTTGTCCGCTCCAGGATATCCACATGAATGGCACACGGGTGCGGTCCCAGCGTCGTAGGAGACGTGCGTTTGACAACGGGGACACGCAGAGACTGGACTCATAGCCTCCTCAACCAGACGACTTGACGCAAAACCGTTGCGCACCGCGACCGCCCGTCGAATATCCATTGTACATGAATTGACAGTGGAGTGTCACCAAGTTTATCCCCGAATGCATGGCTCCTGTTTTTGTGCTCATGCACCGCGTTCATCCGTCACATGCCTAGCATGCATAGGCGGAGTCGCGTTTCGTCCGTGTATTTGC
>JBFJXT010000249.1:0-3159 GCA_041623015.1 Thermoplasmatota archaeon
CCCGCCGTCTACGACTCCATGGTGCTCAAGCTCATCAGCTACGCACCCGACCGTGAAAGCTGCCTGAACAAAATGCAAGCCGCCCTTGGGGAACTGCAACTCGATGGCTTCACCACGAACCAGTCGTTCCACAAGGCACTGTTTGCCCACCCGTCCTTCCGCGCCGGCGACATGAGCACCCGGTTCTTGGAAGAACACAACGTCATGCAGGGCACCAAGCCCACGGCCGACGAAGCGTCCCGCCGCCGCGCCGCTGCCCTCGTTGCCGCCCTCAAAGATCGCCCCGGCGGCGGCCTCGCCGGTGCCCACTTGGCCCAGCAAATGCCGCGCGTCCAGAATCAAACACCCGGCAAGCGCGACTGGAGGGCTGCATGAAAGTCACCCTTGAACTGGACGGCTACACCCACGTGGTCACCCTCGAAGAAGACGAAGAAGGCAACTGGATTGCCAAGGTGGACGGACACGATTACCGCGTGCACGTGGACCGAAGCGGCCCCGGCGCCGCGGTGAGCATTGACGGCACCGTGCACATGTTCGACGCCATCAACACCTTCGATGCACGCATCGACGGCACCACCTCGCCTTACCGCATTCACCAGTTGAAGGGTGTTGCCGGCGCCATCGATGAAACCGCTGGACTCTACGGCCCGATTCGTCCTCCGATGACCGGCAAGCTCGACGCCATCCACGTGCAAGTTGGACAAACCGTCGCCGCTGGCGATGTGCTGTTCGTGCTGGAAGCCATGAAGATGCGCAACGAAATCAAGGCGCCCGCCGCCGGCATCATCAGCGCCATTCACGCCGCCGAAGGAGATGCCGTGGATTCACGCATCGCCATCCTCGATTTGGTGGCCCCTGCGGCTTCCGACGACGCATAAGGCTCACGCGTGGCCCGTCCGCATCGATACTGTGCTAGCGAAGCGACTATCGTTCAAGGAAAAAGGGGAGAGTACCCGGAGTTTGATGCCTCCGGAAATTGGCTAATTTAGCAGTAAATCGGGCCGATGATCCAAGTGAAGATGCTGTCGGGGCCGCCGCCGCAACTACGGGGGCAGGTGCTGTACATGAAGCACGGCTCACTGAGACTGCCACATTCAACATCGCCACTGAGGGTGTCGGATACGTCGTCCACGACAACCTGATTGGGCCCTTGGCAAGGAGCCGCAGAGGCACTCATGGGCATGGCAAGCAGAGCAAGGGTCAGAGATGCGACGAGGGCCGCAGCAAAGATGGCACGCATAACACCTCATCCGCCCCGTCATTTATGGGGCCTGTGCGGCGGACCCCACCTAACCAGAAGGCGGCGTTGAAGAACCCCCTGTCCTTGGCGACCATCGTGCCCAAAGAATCCCTTGCCTCCGCTGCCACCCGCGAGGACGCCATTCGCGATGACATTGAGCGCCTCAAGCAAGGCGGCCCCCAGAAGTACAAGGACCGATTGGGCGCCGTTGGCAAATTCTTCGTGCGCGACCGCCTCGACCTCTACTTCCCCAAGGGCCTACGATTCGAAGATGGCTTGTTTGCCAACAACCAGAAAGCCGACGAAGGCCTCGCCGCCGATGGCATGGTCACGGGCGCCGGCGACATCCACGACCGCACCGTCTTCGTCATCGCCAACGACTACACCGTCAAGGCCGGCAGCATGGCCGAACGCGGCGTTGAGAAATTCATTCGAGTGCAAGAACGGGCCCAGCGCGCTCAAAAGCCGATCATTTACCTCATCGACAGCAGTGGCGCTCGCATCACGGACCAAGCTGGCTTCTTTGCCAACATCCGTGGCATTGGCAAATACTTCTACAACCACAGCATCCTAAGCGGCAAAATTCCCCAAATCAGTGTCCTGTACGGACCCTGCGTCGCGGGTGCTGCATACACTCCAATTTTCTGTGATTTCTCCATCATGGTGCGCGGCATGAGTGCCCTCTGCATCGCCAGCCCCCGCATGGTCGAAATGGTCACCGGGGAAGCGATTTCCATGCAGGAACTGGGCGGCGCCGACTTGCACATGCAAGAAAGCGGCCAATGCCACATGGTCGTGGACACCGAAGAAGAAGCGGCCCTTGCCGTGACCCGCCTCCTCAGTTACCTCCCGGACAACTGCGACGAAAGGCCCCCTTTGTACGAGAGCCGCGAACCCAGCCGCAGCCCCACGGAACTCGACAGCCTCGTGCCCGATGACCCGAACCAAGCCTTCGACATGCACGACCTCATCGACTGCACCGTCGACGCCGACAGTTGGTTCGAAATCAAGGCCCAGCACGCAGAGGAGATGATCACGGGATTCGCCCGCATCGGTGGCCGCCCTGTCGGCATCGTCGCCAACAACAGCCAACACCGCGCCGGCGCCATCTTCCCCCACAGCGCCGACAAGGCCGCCGAATTCATCACCACCTGCGACGCCTACAACGTCCCCCTCGTCTACCTCTGTGACACCCCCGGCTTCATGGTCGGCAGCGATGTGGAAAAGCAAGGCATCCTGAAGCGTGGCAAGAAATTCATTTACGCCACCAGCACCGCCACCGTCCCCAAGTTCTGTGTCGCCGTCCGAAAGGCCTACGGCGCCGGCATTTACGCCATGTGCGGACCCGCCTTCGAACCCGACGCCACCATCGCACTCCCCGGCGCCGAAATCGCCGTCATGGGCGCAGAAGCCGCAATCAACGCCGTCTACGCCAACCACATCGCCGCCATCGACGACCCCAAGGAACGCGAGGAATGGATCGTCAAGAAGCGCGACGAATACCGCGCCGACATTGATATCCACGTCACCGCCAACGACTTGATCGTCGACCACATCGTGCCTCCCGCTGAGTTTCGGAAAGAGTTGATTGCGAGGATGGAGACGTATGCTGGCAAGCACCTTCCGTTGCCCAGGAAGGGGCATGGGACTGTGATTTGAATGACGAATTGGGTCGCAATTTCAGCTATTTCCTCTGCCATTGCGGCCCTTTCAGCGTTAATAATCTCATTTTTAACCTATACTTTGTGGCATCGGGAAAGGTTATTTGATGGAGCCCTTGTTGATGTGAGTGTAGAAGATTTTAAATTATTGGCCGGCCAGAACATGCACGTGAATTTAAAATTAAAAAATGTCGGAAATAGGCCTGCATTTAAGGTTTCGGTTCAATGTAAGATCTTGAATAACCTTGGTGACGAATA
>JBFJXT010000250.1:0-3077 GCA_041623015.1 Thermoplasmatota archaeon
CCGGAACATCAAGCCGCAAAAAGTAACGGCCCCACCGGCAACAGGGCTCGGGGTGGGAGTGCCTTCACCCATCCCGGGCTCCTGCACAAGAACATGTCCATGGGTTGGCGATTGTGCCTCCATGACCTACCATGTGTTCGTGGACTTGCTCGGCACCGAAGGGCCCGCCATTCACCAATCCGAATGCCGCAGTGTCAGCAACCGAAAGCCACGCACCCAAACCACACGCTGGTACGGCCCCTTTAGCGCCCGTCAAGCAAAATTGGTGGCAAAGCGAGAAGCAGGGCGCAAACACGCCGTTCGTGATGCCCCTCGATGCTGCGGGGGACTTGGAGGCAAAAAAGACCCAGAACCAGATCCTTGGATGCAAGACGCCTTCGTGATTCCCATCATGGCACCAATCCTCGCCTAGGGTGAGCTCGCCCCCGACAGCAAGACTTTGAGTCGGCACGAATCGGACCCCGCATGGATTCCGAGACCATCCACCGCCGTCGCTGGAGCATCTTGAGTGTGCTCTGCCTCAGCCTCATCTTGGTGGTGCTTGGAAACTCCGTGCTCAACGTCGCCATTCCAACCCTCGGCCCCGCCCTCAACGCCAGCACCAGCGACTTGCAATGGATCGTGGACGCCTATGCCCTGGTCTTTGGTGGCTTGCTCCTTGTGATGGGTGCCCTTGGGGACCGATTTGGACGGCGAGGTGCTCTACAAGCAGGCCTTGCCATCGTTGGCATCAGCAGTGTGGCGGCCACCTTTGCAGACAGCGTCCGGACCCTGATTATTTTCCGGGCGCTGATGGGCTTTGGCGCATCCCTGGTCATGCCTGCCACCCTATCCATTCTCACCCATGTTTTCCCCCCTGAAGAACGAGGAAAAGCCCTCGGCATTTGGGCAGCCTTTGCCGGCATCGGCGGCGCCATTGGGCCAGTGGTGGGCGGCGCTTTGCTGGAGTCCTTCAACTGGCCAAGCATTTTCTGGCTCAACGTGCCCGTGGTCATCATCGCCATGGTGGCGGGCTTCTTCCTGGTCCCCACCAGCCGGGATCCAAACCAGACTCGCCTGGATCCAGTGGGTAGCATCCTCTCGATTATCGCCCTGGCAAGCCTCCTGTTTGCTATCATCGAAGGTCCCTCCAAGGGCTGGAGCAGCGTAGAAGTGATTGGTGGCTTCATCCTGGCGGCTGTGTCGTGGCCCGCATTCATTCTCTGGGAATTGCGAAGCAAACACCCGATGCTTCCCATGCGATTCTTTGCCAGCCGAGGATTTAGCATGGGCAACTTGGCGTTGGGTTTGTCCTTCTTTGTCATGTTCGCGTTCTTCTTCATCATGACTCAGTACCTGCAATTTCTTCGAGGCTACTCTCCCCTCGATGCAGGCATTCGGACGCTACCCCTGGCGGCTGGATTGATTCTGGCGGCCCCCCGCAGCGACAAACTGGTTCGCCTCGTCGGCACCCCTCGGGCTGTCACCATCGGTATCTTGCTTGTGGCAGTCGCCTTTGCCGGGTTGTCCTTCGTGAACATGACCACCCCCTACTGGGCCCTTGGCTTGGGTTTCCTTGGCTTGGGCTTGGGCATGGGTCTTGCCATGGCGCCTAGCACCACGCTGATCATGGACAGCATACCGGCGCACAAAGCAGGCGTCGGGAGCGCCATGAATGACACCAGTCGAGAAGTGGGCGGCGCCTTTGGCATCGCCATCCTCGGCAGCATCTTCAACGGGGTCTACAAGTCTAAATTGAGCATTCCTGAGAGCCTGGCCTTGGGGGCTGAAAGGCACCCCGGGGACTCCATCATCAACGCCCTCATCATTGGACGAGGTGCCGGAGCAGATGGAGCGGCACTCGTGGCCTCTGCCCAAGCCGCCTTCATCGATGCTGTGCAAGTGGCGTACCTTACCGGCGCTGCCGTGGCACTTGGGGCGGCGCTCCTGGTGTTTTTCTTGATGCCAAGGCGAGCGGTACGTGACGCCGGCGCCGACGTCCTCGCGTCTGCACCCCCTGCTGTGCGATTGGGCATCGATGCGACACGGGCGGGGGCTTCATCGCCACTGGATGAACGGGCCCTCGCCGACCTTCACGCACGCATCGACGCCCTCTAGCGCCAAGGTGCCAATTGGGAGAAAACGGGGTAAAAATTCCACCGGAATCACGCCGGAAGCGGTACGCAAGTGCGGCGAGGGGGCTGGTCCTTGGCACCTTGCTCCGTGGAGACCACACAGCCACGTGAGAGCACACAGACTTCGTAATAGAAATCGGGACCCTCGGCGATTCGTTCGCATCCTGGAATGGCTGCATCGTCCGCAGCCGCTAGGGGGGCAGTCGAAAAGGTAAGCATCAGAAGCACCAGTAAAACGCGCATAGCAAACCATTGGCGAGCCGTCGATGAAGGTTGCTTCACGGCACCCCACTATCCAAGAATGACCGATGCACCGGGGGTCTCGCCCAAGGTCCTTGCAGCAAACGGTCAATGCCTCGTAGGCAAATGATGGCGTGTGCGTCAAACGCTGCCCCTTGGCGGCCACCACTTCTACGACATCATCGTCGCACGCAGGCTACAACGATTCTACAACCGTATCGCAAAGCGCCAACCCGAAGCAACTACCATCCTTGACGTGGGCTGTGGCCCTGGGCACCTCGCAGCCGCCCTCGCCGCCCACCACCCGGATGCACAGGTGCTTGGCATGGACTTGGACAAACGACAAGTGCGCATTGCAAACCGCGCCCACCAAGCGCCCAACCTTACCTACCAACAAGGCGCCAGCCACGCCCTGGATCTTGCCACCCACAGCCAAGACTGGGTGCTTGCCACCGAAACCTTCCATCACTGGATTGACCCCGAGGGCGGCATTCAGGAAATTTTCCGGGTGCTCAGGCCAGGCGGCGAATTCTGGATTATCGAAGGCGCCGGAGACATGACCCGAGACGAACTGGAAGCCTGGACCGGTCGCCGCCCCTTCCCGGGCCTAACATGGTGGGTGCGACAAGTGTTCAAAATCCATGGCTACACCACGGGCGCCTTGGAAGCCGATGTGGTCTCTGCCGCCCGCGCGTCTGCCTTTGCCGGTTGTGAAGTGGTCAG
>JBFJXT010000251.1:0-3071 GCA_041623015.1 Thermoplasmatota archaeon
CGGGGGCAGGTGCCACGGGACTTGACCAAGTGGGTCATGTCCATGAAGTACTGCTCAACGGTGGGGCGGTCGTCCACGAACGGCCGAGGGTGGCACCGATTGAAAGGCTCATCGCCGAAACTGCGCGGGCCTGCTGGTCGGGGGCCTTTTCTGGGAGCGGTTCCTGGCTTGGTTGTGCGCGTCGAATTGTCTTCGCCAGTCCATGCCACCGAAGACGCGGATCGGGTCATGGAGGCGGTGGGAAAATTCTGGCCCGAGGCCGACCTTCAAGCCGAAGAGGGCGCGATCAAGGGTGTTGCCCATGAGTTGGATACCCTTCGCGCTCGTGTGTGGGAATTGCAAATTATTGACGCCTTTAGAGGCTGCATTCTGCCCGGCGCCCATGAGCAGACTCTGCGTTTTCGTATCGGAAAGCAAGCTGCCTTGGCGGGCAAAGTGGCGGTCCCGCCAACCATTCACGTGCTGGGAGACATCACCGTCGCCGTGAGCCTTGAGGAGGGTGACCCGTGGCCCGACGCAGAGCACTTGGCTTGGTGGATTTGCCCTGAAACGGCGGAAGGGGAAATCATTGGACGAAAGGACCCGCCGGGGTCCGTGCCAAGCAATTAGTCCTCTGGGCTCGGCGGCTCAATGGGCAGCCGAGGCCACTTGTGTTTGCAATCAAGGCAAGCATACTCATTGGTGGCGTGCAAAATGTCAAGGCTGCGGCTCTGGCACTTGGGGCAACGGAAGAAGACGCTTCGCACCTCGCGAGCGGGCTTGACGCGACTGTGCTTTGTGGCGCGCTTCTTGTGTTTCTGGCATCCCGGGTTGACGCAGTAGAATCGTTTGCCATCATCCGTGAGGTAACAGCCGAGGCGGGAGCAAACGGGTGGCAGTTTGGTGCCGAAGTATTTGTCAACGGTTTGGCCCACTTTGCTGCGCTCGGAGCCGGTGTCGGCGGGGGTTCCGGCGGTGGGTTCTGGCTTGAGGGGCGAGGCGGGCTCTCTGGCCAGCATCGCATCCCGTAGGCGCTTGCGGGCTTGCTCCAGTTGGTCTTTCTTGCGGGCTTCTTGGGCGGCCGCATCAATGTCTTGGGCGTCCTCGCTGCCACTGGCTACGACCAGCAGAGCAAGGAGCCCCTTCACCTGAACGGCACCTCCAATTGCATCAGGTCTTCTGCCAATACGGTCGAGGGGAAGACTGCTTGGGCTTCTTCTAGCACCGGCGTGGCGTCCTTGTAGCGGGGACTGATGTGGGTGATGGCCAATTTGCGCGCTCCTGCCTTGAGGGCGATGGCGGCGCTTTCTTGGGCGCACATGTGTTTGACTTCACGGGCTCGCTCAATAAGGTCCGTGGTAAAACTGGCTTCACAGATGAACAAATCTGCGTCCTTGGCGGCTTCCATGAGGCCAAGGCAGGGTTGGGTGTCGCCACTGTAGGCAACTCGGCGGCCAAAGCGTGATGGGCCAAGCACCATGGAGGGTTCAATGACGCGGCCGTCGTCGAGGGTCACCGATTTTCCTTTTTGCAGCATGCCGAACATGCGGCCTTCGGGGATGCCCATTTCGAGAGCTTTGGGTTTGTCAAATCGGCCCGGGCGCATGGGCTCTTGCAGGGCGTAGGAGAGGTTTTCGACGCTGTGGTCGGCGTCGTGCACTTCAATGGTGTAGCCGTCACGCTCGATTTGGTCGCCGGGGGCCAGTTCTTGCACGTGGATGGGGAAATTCTTGGTCCAGCCGCCCATTTTTCGCCAGGCTTCCACCATCCGCTCGAGGCCTCTAGGGCCGTAAATCCACAAGGGGCGGTCCCGTTCGTTGAGCGCCATGGTCTTGACGAGGCCGGGGACCCCGAAGCAGTGGTCGCCGTGGTAGTGGGTGAGGTAAATCTGTGAGATTTGCTGGTATGACAAATCGGATTTTTGCAATTGGCGCTGGGTGCCTTCCCCGCAGTCAAACAGGACGATTTCGCCGCCGCGCTTGAGGGCGATGCTGGAAAGGCCCCGCTGGACGGTGGGCCAACTGGCGCCGGTGCCTAGGAATGTCACCGTCATGTCGGCTGCCACTAGGTTGCCTCCGGCGCGTGGGTTGGGACGGATTTCATGATGGCTCCATCGACGCCTTGCGCACTTTTTAGTGGTCGCTTCGCAGAGCCACGAAGAACCGACGGGTCATGCTCCGGTGGACGTATTGTTCGTGAATCGCTTCCACGTGGAATCCGGCGCTTTCAATCTGCCGCCCGAGCGCTTCATCGTGGCATCCAAACACCACGCGCCGGCCGGGTGGAAGTAACGCTGCAAAGGCGGCAAACGCTCGGTCGTATAGGCTTGAGAGCGCTTCGTTGTTGGTGGAACTGGCGCCGCCGTAGGGCAAGTCGCTGATGATGCCGTCGAGGCTCTCTGGTCCAAGCAAATTGGGAGTCTCAGCCACGTCGGCAACAAATGCCATGGCTTCCAGGGGTTCTGGGCCTTCGTCAGCAAGGGTGCTGAGGGTTCCAGCCGCCATCCAGGGGTCAAGGTCGGATCCGGATGCTTCGTATCCGTCGAGGGCTGCTTCAAGAATCAAGCCGCCCGTGCCACAGAACGGGTCGTGCAACCGCTCGCCGGGCTGGCAGCCCGTCAAGTGCACCAGGGCGAGTGCGAGGCGGGGATGGAGGCTGACGGGGCTGAAGTGGGCTCGGTTGCTGACGGTGCGCCGTTCGTAGTCGTGCTCTAGGGCTGCGTGCAAGTGGCCAATGATGACGCGGCCGGCGTGGAACCAGCCAAACACCACGAATTCTGGGTGCTGCAAGTCGATCGGGTGGCCAGCATCTGAGAGGGCGCCGCCCAGTTGTCGCTCCACTTTCTGGGAATTGGGTGACTTTTGCTCGCCGGTGCGGTAGGTTTGCACGGCGGCCTTCCCCTTGCCTGGAGCGTGTTTTCGAACAAGGTCGGCGAGCTCGGCGTGACCTTCGGGGGTGTCCTCGGCGTCGCCCCAGTAAGTACCAATCATGCGGCCGTATGCAAGACGCCGCACGGCGGGTTCATCCGATTCGGGGCACAAGGCGACGCGGTCGCCAATCCATTGCTCTGGCTTCAGCATCGCTTCCGCTTC
>JBFJXT010000252.1:0-2958 GCA_041623015.1 Thermoplasmatota archaeon
CTCAAGCTCGACATCGAGGCCGTGGTCGAAAAGGTCGTTCACGACGAAAGTGCGGCCGTTCGTCGCGAATGCGCGATCGCTCTGCGAGCTTTGAATTCCACGGAGGCGGCGGAGAAATCCATGTGCAACATCCCGTCGACCGCGAAAAAGCCGCAGCGATGATTGCTGCCATGGTATCCGAGCACGGCGACCCCTGCAAGCAATAGCCCCCAACGTTCAAATCAGACCACGGGTCAGCGCCAACAGGGCCATGGACACGCAAACGCGCATCCAGTGGGTACGTCGTCTCGGCGTCATCGTTGTCGCCATGACGTTCTCCATCATGGTGGTTGGATCTTGGGTCAAGGCGACCGGTAGCGGATTGTCGTGCCCCGATTGGCCACAATGCTACGGCGAATGGCTTCCCCCATTCCCGTCTGCTGAAACCGGCGGCACCGATCCAAATGCCTTCGATCACGCCGACGCCTACTCCCAGGCGCAAGTGATGTACGAGTGGGCCCACCGCTTCCTCGTCACGCTCCTGGCCCCGGTGATGCTGGCATTTGCTGGCCTTGCCTTCTTCAACCGCGTCCTGCACCCTGCCGTGCGCACCCTTCCTGCAGTGGCCGGCTTCGTGTTGTTAGCCCAAATCGGCATCGGCGGCGCCACGGTCATTCAAGGCAACCCAGCCCTGGTGACCACGCTGCACTTGGCCACCGCGACCTTGTTCTTCATGCTCGTCACCATGGCGACCATGTTTGTTTGGCTCCGGCCCACCCCAGTCACCGACCAAGCCTCTGCGCAGGCCCCGGCCGCTGGTTTCCCCGGCGAGCCCGCCTCGGCTGCTTCGGCTGCCACTTCTTCCTTGGAATCCGAATCTATGACTGAAGCCGCCCAGCCCGCTGCCCGACAATCCATTGGCGCCATCGCCAAGGACTTCATGGAAATCAGCAAGCCTCGCATCATGCTCTTGCTGTTGGTGGTTGCATGGTCGGCCATGTTCGTGGCAGACCGAGGCTTGCCCCCGTGGGAGCCATTCTTGGCTGTCACGGCCGCCGGCATCCTCAGCACCGCCGCCGCTGGTGCGTTCAATCACGTCATCGAAAAGGAGCGCGACGGCCGCATGGGTCGCACCGCCAGCCGCCCGGTTGCCTCCGGTCGCGTCAGTGTCCCTGCGGCCTTGGTGTACGCCTCCGTCTGTACCATCCTCTCCGTGGTCGCCCTCGTGGCCTTGAGCGCGTGGCTTGCGGCGGCCTTGACCCTTGGCGCCATCGCGTACTACATCGTCGTCTACACGGTCTGGCTCAAGCCGACGACGCCCCAGAACATCGTCATTGGCGGCTTTGCAGGCTCCTTCCCCGCACTCATCGGTTGGTCTGCTATGACCGGCACCATCGGTTGGGCCGCCTGGATCATCGCCGGCCTCGTGTTCTTGTGGACCCCACCTCACTTCTGGAGTCTGGCGCTGCTCTACAAGCACGACTACGCCGCCGCCGATTACCCCATGTACCCCAACGTCAAGGGCGAAGAGGCAACGCGCAAGCAAATCCTGTTCTACAGCATCCTCACCGTGCTCGGATCCCTGGTCCTGGTGTACCCCCTGGGTGTTGCTGGCTGGCTCTACGTGGTTGGCGCCGTTGCCCTCGGCATTCCCTTGATTCGTGGTGCCGATGGCCTCATGCGGGAGCCTAACCCCAAGGCGTACCGCAAATTCTTCTTGTTCACTATCCAGTACCTCGGGCTCTTGCTCGTGGCCCTGATGGTGGATCAAGTGGCCTACTTTTCGGTCGCCTAAGCCGCCAAGACCGCGTCAAGGTCGAGCGACTCTCCGGGCTCAATGGCGTGAATGTGCACGCTCGGATGGGTGTGCTGTCGCAGCGCGTCTGGCGTGCCGGCAAGAATTGGGAATGTGCCATAGTGCATCGGCACCACGTGATCCACGCCTAGCAATTCGATGGCCTTGCCTGCTTCTCGGGGCCCCATGGTGAAGTGACCTCCAATGGGAAGCAACGCCACATCCGGTTCGTATAGCTGCGCCACGAGCGCCATGTCTCCAAACACCGTGGTGTCTCCTGCGTGATAGATGCGCTGACCATCGGGAGCCGTGATGACAAAGCCAGCCGCCGAGCCGCCGGGAATGATGTGGTGGCCGTGGTCGTCGCCCCCGGGGCAGCCGCCGCTGTGCACCGCATCCACCATGGTGAATGTCCATCCCGCATGCTCAAAGGTGCCACCCTTGTTCATGGAGACAATGCGGCCCTCAGCAACGCCTTGTGCCATGGCCCAGAATTTGATTTCGTGAATGCACACCAAGGACGAGCTGGGCGCGTCATTGACGATCTGGGGCGCACTTTCACAGTGATCAAAATGGCCATGGGTCACCAAAACCGCGTCCAAATCGGACAGGTCCGCATTGACGGAGGTGGGCCCGTTGAGCCAGGCGTCCACCACAATCTTAGAGCCCTTGGATTCGATGAGAAAACCGGCGTGTCCGAGCCAGGTGAGCGTTGCCATACTAACCAGAATATCGAGCGGAATCTAAGCCTGTAAGCCTTTCCATTATTAAGGACCAAAAGGCCAATTTCGGACAGCCTTATCGAAGGCCAGCAACTTTTAGGCATGGGCACTGCTTTTAGCCAACCAATCATAACCAAATTGTGAGCAAAGAGGACATAATTGAAATCCATTCCATTAACTATAGCCCTGTTGGGCAATCTCGGATGAATGGAGAGGTTTGGGAGGACATGGTTTTCGGAGAAGGACTAACCGAACCAATCTCCACCAGGTTTTCTAACTATCTAAGAATATGTCATGGCCAAGACACCAAGACGTTTAGGGAGGTTAATTTCACCACCCAAGAAGGAAAATTTTTGGAGCGGAAGATTGGCGAAATCAATTTATTGCCTATCGGCGCAGACCACCAACAACTGAGAGATATAACAAATGAGCTGTCGTTTTCCCTGTCCACACAAATGCAAC
>JBFJXT010000253.1:0-2947 GCA_041623015.1 Thermoplasmatota archaeon
ATCAACGAAGGCGGCAGCCACAACACGCAGTCCGAAGATGGCATCTGGACCAGCGGCAGCCCGACCAATGACAAGGGCGAAATCTATGCGCACACCTTCGACGAAGCCGGCACCTTCGGGTACTTCTGCTTGCCCCACCAAGGCATGGGCATGACCGGCACCATCACCGTTGTCTAGGCCTAGCAGAATCAAATCGCTCAGCGCGAATCCTTTTCCCCCTCAACTTTTGTGTTTGCATGATGCGAACAATCTTGGTGGTCCTCTTGGCCGCGACCCTCCTAGCAGGATGCGGAGGAAAAGCAGACGGCTCAAGCGAAAGCGGATTCAAGGTTCCACCACAAGATGACTCAGGCAGGTACCTCATCACCCTAACGCCCGAGTACGCCTTCGAACCCGCGAAGGCCCGCATCCCCCAAGGCGCCATTGTGGCCTTCCAAGCCGAACTCGAAGGCTGCGACGTGCGCAGCGAAGAAGCGGGCGGCCCAGACAGCCACAGCAGCCAATACGGCAACGGACTCATCCCCAAAAACGGCGAATACAGTTGGTTTGCCCCCGATTCCGAAGGCGAATTCCACATCCTTTGCACCCTCCACGAAGGCAAAGGAATGACCGGAACCCTCCGCATCGCGTAAACCGACCGCGCCCCCACCCTTTTTTGAGGGGCCCCCATGGGCCGCCTCAATGGTCGATGCGGCGACGGTGCCCCGGAAGTACCTCCCCGATGAAATGGAACGCCAAGTGCTGGCACAATGGCGAACGGACGACACCTTCCGCAAGCAAGTGGAACAGGGTCGCCAAACCTACCTTGATTCGGGCCGCGACGCCGACCACAAGTTCATTTTCCTCGAAGGACCCCCCACCGCAAACGGCTTGCCGCACCCCGGCCACGTCCTGACGCGCACCCTCAAGGATTCCGTGAATCGATTCCACGCCATGCACGGCAAATGGGTCCCCCGCAACGCCGGCTGGGACTGCCATGGCCTCCCCGTGGAAATTGAAGTCCAAAAGGAACTCAACATCGAGCACGTGGATCAAATCGAAACCTACGGCGTGGAGCCATTCTTGGCCAAGTGCAAGGAATCGGTGTTCCGCTACAAGGGCGAGTGGGAGAAAATGTCCGAGCGTGTGGGCTTCTGGGTTGACTTTGACGAACCTTACGTCACCATGGACGACCGCCACATCGACTCCGTCTGGTGGAGCCTCAAGCGTCTCTTCGATGCAGGTCTTCTCGTCAAGGCCCACAAGGTTGTCCCATACAGCCCCGTCACTGGCACCACGTACAGCAGCCACGAGGTTGCCCAGGGCTACAAGGACGTCATGGACACCTCTGTCTTCGTCAAGTTCCACCTCAAAGACGACCCGGACAACGCCAAGATTCTCAGCTGGACCACGACGCCCTGGACGCTTCCCGGCAACGTGGCCCTCGCCGTCGGCGCCGACATTGACTACGTGAAAGTTCGCGTCACCGAAGCCTCCGGAAAGACCGATGGCAAAGTGGGCGAAGTGCTGATTCTTGCCAAGGCGCTCTTCAAGAACACCATGCGCGACCACGGCGACATCATTGCGGAACTGAAAGGCAGCGACCTCGTGGGCCGCGCCTACGAACCCCTATTCCCCGGCGCCGTGGATGCCAGCGAAGCCAAAGTCGCCTGGCAAGTGGTGGACGCAGACTTCGTCACCACCGAAGACGGCACCGGCGTCGTCCACACCGCCGTCATGTACGGTGAAGACGACTACCAACTCGGCATGAACATCGGCTTGCCCGCGCAACACACCGTGGGCCTCGATGGCAAATTCATCAACGCAGTCCCTTCCGTTGCGGGCCTGTTTGTCAAAGACGATGCTACAGAAGCGGCCATCTTCGAATACCTTCGAGAGCGGGACATGATCTACCGCACCGAGGAGTACGAACACAGCTACCCCCACTGCTGGCGCACCGACACGCCCTTGCTGTACTACGCCATGGAGTCGTGGTACATCCGCATGAGCCTGCTTCGCGAGAAGCTCCTAGCAAACAACGACCAGATCAACTGGGTGCCCGACAGCATCAAGGAAGGCCGCATGGGCGACTGGCTGCGCAACGTCAAGGACTGGGCCTTCAGCCGCAGCCGCTACTGGGGCACGCCCCTGCCCGTTTGGGTTTGCCAAGACGAAGCATGCGGCGAACAAATCTGCCTCGGCGGCAAAGAAGACCTCGCAGCCCACGGCCTAGAGGTGCCTGAACTGCACCGACCCCACGTGGATCAACCCATCAAGTGTACCAAGTGCGGCGGCACCGCCAACCGCGAACCCTACGTCATCGACGTGTGGTACGACTCGGGAGCTGCACAATTTGCCCAATTCCCGCAGTTCACCGGCGACGCCGACGAGATGCTTAGAGAACAGTGGCCCATTGACTTCATCGCAGAAGGCCTCGACCAAACCCGTGGCTGGTTCTACAGCTTACTCGCCATCGCCACCGCCCTTGGCAACGTAGACGACATCAAGGACGCCGGCAAATTCCAAGGCCCACCGTTCAAGAACTGCGTCGTCAACGGACTCCTGTTGGCCGAAGATGGCCAAAAGATGAGCAAGAGCAAGAAGAACTACGCCAGCCCCGACCAAGTGTTCGAAAACCAAGGCGTCGACGCCACGCGCTGGTACCTGCTCAGCAGCACCGCCCCCTGGCAAGACAAGCGGTTCTCCGAGGACATGGTGCGCGACACCTTCGGCAAATTCTTCGGAACGCTCTGGAACACCTTCCTGTTTGCCAAGCAATACGCTGACCTAGACGCCTGGAAGCCCAGCCTGCAAACCCTGGACACCTTGCAAGATCTGGCCGCCTCCAACAGCCTTGATCGTTGGCTCCTCAGCCGCCTCGAAGCCGCTGTGGCCGAAGCGGAAGAGGCCGGGCAAAAATACCATCTTCACAAGGCCACCCGCGCCATTGAAGCGTTCGTCATCAACG
>JBFJXT010000254.1:0-2896 GCA_041623015.1 Thermoplasmatota archaeon
GAAGACCATCAGGAGGTGCGCGATTTAGCCGACCGCGTGGACATCCAACTGAGAAAGAGCAGCACTCGGGGGCCAATCGAGTTGTTGGCCGCACAAGTGTTGGACTTCAATGCCAACGTCTTGATTCCTCACTTGGACGCTGAGGATCAAGCCTTGTTGCACGTGGCCAGGGAACACCTCGCCGATGTGCATCAAGATCGCCTTCGTGAAGCCGAAATCAACATCGAATCCATCAGCCAGGCCGTTCTCGACTTGCGCCACCGGGTTCAATCGGGTGAAGACCTGCGCGCCGCCCTTACCGATGTGGCCTCGGCGCTGCGTGGATACGTGGAGTACGAGGAAGCGTCCCTGATTCCATGGCTTGAAGGTGAATTGGGAAGCATTCTCCTTCGAGAAGTGGCCAGTCGCTTTGAGGCACTCCGCATCGAAGCCGACAGCCCAACCATCGATGTGGCCGTGGACTTCGAGGAACTGAGCATTCCCATCAAAGTCTAGGCCCGCCAGCCCTCTTCCAATCAATCATCAACGAGACGACCGGAGCAGGGCTAGTCGTTCTGGAATAGCTGTTCTACGCTTGCGGTAGAGAGCATCTTGCCCGCCACGAGGTTTCGAAGCACTTCGGGTCGCTTCAGGCCCACCAATCGAATCGTGGTGCCCCGCTCACCGTATGCAATCACATCCACGCGCCCAAGCCGAAACACTCGGTCAAGAACCGTGTGGCGGTGGCGAAGAGCGGTGACTTTGCTCCATTCGACGCGGCGTTCGGTTTTGGAAAAAATTTGCACCCGTTCTCGGATGCCTTCGTCGTCGAAGACGTACCGCGTGAAGGCCAACTGCACAGCGGGCGCGATGGCGGCAAAGAGGGGAATCAGCAGGGTTTGTGAGGCGTTGAGGAGACGAATCCAGGAAGGCCCGTCGGAGTCTCCCTCATCCACGTCCACCCCCAGAAGATACCCCACAGCGAACGGGATGAACAACGCAGACAACCCTGCAATGACCGTTAGGCTGCGCTCAAGGGCCGCCCACAGACTCGGACGAACAACGAGGCTGCCATGTCTCAAGGTGCCCTCTGGGGCGCTTAGAAACTCCTGCGTCATGCGCTCCGAGGGCGTTGCGCTCCGGCCAGACGAAGCTGGACCGTCAGGAATCGGAATCCAACCATCGGATCGAGGCGCAGGGGTTCGCTCAGGGTCGCCGGTTGCCATCATGCACCCCGACGCGCCTCGTCAATGGTTGCCTTGACGCCTTCTGGGTCCCCGAGGCCATGGAAGACCACCGGCGCTTGGTTGCTGCCAGCGGTGTTGATGGTGATGTTGCCAAAGCCAAAGATGCGCCCCAACAAGCCTTGGTAGACGGTGACGTCGGTGACTTTCTCGTAGGTGGTTTCCACGCGGCGCCGAGCCAGCCAACCTGAGGTGACCACGACGCCCCAGTTTTCCACGGAATACTTGGTGTAGCGGTAGCGAACCCAGTGGGCCCACAGCGTCGCGGCTCCTACTGCCACCATGGCGCCTCCGAAGACGCCCAGCACCGATTCGCCAAACAGGGCAAGGACCAAGACGATGCCACCCACGAACACCAACAGGGCGCCTTGGAATCCATTGGCCAAAAAGGACGCCACGTTGGGCGCGCCCGTCCAGACGGCCGTTCTCGGCCTCGTGGGACTGCCTTCCCCGGTGCCTTGCTGTTTTCGCGTCGTCCCGTGGCTCCCTCGCCGGGCCACCAACGCCCGCAAGAATCCGGTACGGGCATCCTCCACCCGCTGCTTGTAGCCCAGGGGATCTCGCACGCCCTCGAGGGCAATGCCAGTGCCTGCCGTCTCCAAGCGGACCGTTCCAAAGCCCCACAGGCGACCAAACAAGCTCTGGCGCACATGCAAGTCGGTCACCTTGTCGTAGGTGGTTTGAAGCAAATTGAAACGAATGCGGCCATGAGACTTGTACGTCCGCTCAGGCGTGATGATGTACCGGCTGGTCTGAACACGCCAAATCCGAGTCACAAGGTACACCACGAACAACGAGGACGCCAGAATCAACACGGGCAAGCCCACAAACGCCCAAACTTCAGGCGCCAGGGGCCGCAAGAACACCAGCAAACCAACGGCCAGCAGACCCAGCGCCAAAAACGCCCCCAGAATCTCATCCAATACAGACAAGGGGTGCCGCCCCGTGGCGTGCAATGTCGCCTCGTTAGGTTGCAAATAATCCTGAGGCAGGGGCCGGGCCACGACACTGGCACGGTGCGAGACTTTCAAACGTTGGTGCCCAGTGCGGCGCCCATGACCCAAACCCTGAGCCTCCCCCACGCCGACCTGCTGCGGGAACTCGGCATCGACGCAACCACCACCGTCGCCGGCACCCACGACGGCACTCAGTTCCTCGGCGGCGGCCCCACTCGCGACGTCTTCACCCCGATTGACGACGCAAAACTCGCCACCATTCACGACTCCACGCCCGAACAACTGGACGCCTGCGTGGACATCGCTCGCCGGGCGTTCGAACAATGGCGCCAAGTGCCCTCGCCCAAGCGCGGCGAAGTGGTCCGCCTCTGGGGCGAAAAGCTCCGCGAACGCAAGGACCCCCTCGGCCGCCTCGTCAGCCTCGAAATGGGCAAGAGCCTCCAAGAAGGCCTCGGCGAAGTGCAAGAAATCATCGACATCTGCGACCTCGCCGTCGGCCAAAGCCGCATGATGTACGGCAACACCATGCACAGTGAGCGCCCGCTCCATCGCATGTACGAACAATGGCACCCCCTCGGTGTCGTTGGCGTCGTCACCGCATTCAACTTCCCCATGGCGGTCTTTGGCTGGAACGCCGCCCTCGCTCTCATCTGCGGCGACTCCGTCATCTGGAAGCCCAGCGAAAAGACCCCCCTCACCGCCGTCGCCCTGCACCTC
>JBFJXT010000255.1:0-2895 GCA_041623015.1 Thermoplasmatota archaeon
CAAGGTCCTCGATACGGCCGCACCCGGCAACGAAGCCGCCGCCAAAGCCCTGGAGACCTTCGAAACCTGTGCCAAGGTCCTGACCCTGTTCCACGGCGACGTGCAACCAGCCGCCACGGTCCCCGACTTTGGAGATTTGTTGCAACAACGCGAAGCTGCCCGCGCAAGCAAAGACTGGGCAGCCGCCGACCGCATCCGTGACGAAATCCTCGCCGCCGGCTACGTCATCCAAGACACCCCCCAAGGCCCCCGCGTGGAAAAGGCGTAAAGCCAACCCCGCAACTTGCCCCCCGTGGGCATCCACAAGGCCAAGCAAGGGACCTTCGACGCCCCGTTCGAGCGCCTCGCCCAGTGGGCCCTCGACAAAGGCGTCCACCCCAACCACCTGACCTTTGCCCAAGTGCCGGTGTTCCTTGCGGAAGTCTACGCCGCCACCCAAGGCTGGAACTGGGTCTTCGTGGGCCTCATCGCCCTCATCATCGCCCTCGACGGCGGCGACGGCATCCTCGCCCGCACCGGCAACTTACAAAGCAAAAAGGGCGCCGTCCTCGACAGCACCTTCGACACCCTCGGCATCGCCGTGGTCGTCTGGGGCGCAACGCAATTCTTCCCTGAAGCAGAAACCTGGCTCTTCCTGTTGTTCCTGCTCAACACCTTGCTGTTCTTGCAAAACGCACTCCTGGAAGAGAAAATGGTGAGCTACGTGCGCGGCCCGTTGATTCTGAGCGTTGCCTGGCCCGACTTCCTCCTCGGCGGCCTGTTGCTGGCATCATTCCTGGTGCTCTGGTTGCTCATCGCAAGGCTTCCCAAGACCTTCAGAGGCCTCGCCGCGCTATCAGACCCGGTCTAAACCTGGCCAGACTCCGAATCGAGCCACCACTGCCACGCCCGGTGCTCCATGTTCATGACGCCTGAAATGCTCCCATCTCGGCGCAAGCGACTCAAGAAGCGAACAGGCGCTTCAGGCAAGTGATACCCCTCTGCTTGTACCCTCGCTTCCACTTCCCGCGTCGACCAGCGGCGGCCATCGGCAAACAACCCAAGCACCAAGGCCTGAGCCTCCGCTTCTCCCAAGCAATCCACATCTTGCTTAGGCCCCGAGTCTCCACCTTCAAATTGCGCCAACGCCCGCTGTAATCCCTCAATAGCAAGGCGCGCCAAGTACCGGTGCCGCTGCGGCAAATCAGGCAACTTCTCCAACACACACGTAGGCGTTCGCTCCCTGGCTTGTACCAAATCGCCATCCAAGACACAATCACACAGCACGCTCGCCGTGGCCAATTGGTAGACGCTGCCCACGGACTCAAACGTAGCACGACGAATCATGCCGTCCTCGATGCCCAAGTAAATGGTCACCACGTCCCCACACGCGGGGTTTCCCACGGCGCCAACGGCGTCAGCGTCCGGCAATGCCCCCTGATGGACGGGCGTGCGCATGCGATCTTGAAGCAAGCTCACACAAGGCAATGGACACAGCCAGGGTTTGGCGTTGCCGGAGAGAGCCGAGCCCACGAGGACCCGCAATTCCAAGAATTCACCACGGAAACCAAGCCCCCGGGCCGTGATGAAAAACCATGCACGGCACCCCATGGCAACCCCTGGCACTGCTGGCGCTGGCACTGTTTGGCGCCTTGATTATCCACCCCATTCAACCATTCATCGGCACCGCCGTCGCCAGTTTTGGATTCACCAGCATCATCCTGCATTATTCAAACAAGGTCCGCCAAAAGCACATCATAAGACAGAGTCCAAGCTATACCGCGCCTGATTCAACCCCCAATCAATTTTGACCTCACCGTTGTCGCCCAACCCCCTGCGTGTGTGGATTCCCTTAACACCCACATTGACATCACGCACATACGCCTTGAGTTGAAAATTCAGCCAAACATTCCAAATTTCCCACCCCCGCGCAACAAATCATGCATACATCCACACCAATCCTAATATTGCTCCTGCTCCCGGCTTTCACTGGCTGCCTTAGCCCAGACACACTTGGAGCCCCAACCGCCAGCGGACCATCAATTGAAACATCACCTCCTGGAAATTCCAAAGCACCCCTGAAACCCCAATTCCCGCTCGACGTGGGTTTCAATGGCATTGATTGCGAGCTCTTCACCCTCAACATTCGCGGCCCCGGGGCCCCCGCCCAGGCTCGCGCACCTTCCGATTTCAATGTGTACGGCGATTCCAATGTCGCCACATACTTCTTCTTCGTACAACACTGCAAATCCGCTGTTCTTGGCGACGCCGCGTTGGCAGAAGACGTCTGGACAGCTATACTCCTCGTCCAAGGCGACCCCGCCGATAATTCAACGGCAGACCTTCACGGCTACACACTGGAGGCATTCACAGATTGGCAACCCCTCCATGAAGCGTGGCTAGCCGAAGGCATGACCAACGCTCATCTGGGATCGTTTAGCCAAATTACGGGAGACTCTGCCATTGGGTTCAACCTCCAAGCAGGCGACATTGAATATCACGTTGAACCCCTAGCTGGCCGAGACGAACCGGCCCAGCGCGGACCTACCAAGTATCGACTCTATGCCGGAAATGGGACCACCGTGTTCGACTATGTCATCGGCCGACCGGAGCAAGATTTCTTGCCCCATGCAGCCTTGATGACAATCACAGGCGGATTCCTTTCTCAGATTGGGGCAGAGGCCAATGCGGCAGTCCTGGTCAATGGGCACGGATCGATTCGATTGAAAAATCTGGAATATATCTAGAGATATTCGTTGAGTTCCCAGATAATATCGGCGCAACATCACCAATTGAATCGCCGCCATGGAAATTCCATTCAATTCCAAGGACCCGACTGAAGAGCCGGGACACGAGATGATCAGCGGCGGAGCCTGCGACGCCGGTGCATCTGTCGGGTGCACGACTTTGAACGAA
>JBFJXT010000256.1:0-2879 GCA_041623015.1 Thermoplasmatota archaeon
AGTCGGGCTTGTCAATTCGGGCTTAGACACCCATACTCATGCGAACCATGTTGCGCACACCGGGGCCGATGCCAACCCTAGGGGCATCCTGCCCCTCGGATTACCCCTGGGGGGCGGCGCTCGCATTGCTCGGCCACCCAGCTCGGACTTAGACACCCATACTCATGCGAACCATGTTGCGCACACCAGGGCCGATGCCGACCATGATGATGGCGAACTTGATGAGTCCGATGAGGGTTGGGTACTTCTTGACGTCCTCTTTGCTTTGCACGTCAATGACGTAGATCACAAGGAGGCTCACGGCGAGCTTGATGGGCGCAAAGCCAAGGAACGTGGGGAACTGGGCGCCGAAATCCCAGCCCGTGGCCGAGGAGATGCGTTCGAATCCTGCCCGGACCGCTTCACTGAGCAAGTGCTTCTCAGTGTAGCCGCTCTCGCTGAGGATGGGGCCAAGGTCGATGCCGATGGCGGTGGCGATGCCATCAACCATTTGGCTGAAGATCAGCACGAGGTTGATGGGCAGGAGGTACGCGAAGGCGCCTTCTTTGCCCTTCGCGGCCAGTTTCTTGGCAACGAGGTACACGATGCCAGCGATGGCGGCAGCGGCGAGGGGTGCGGCCCAGAAGGCGAATTCGAGGCCTTCGTTGATGCGCTGAGGTACCCAGGGCTCTTGTTGGAACCGGAGCACATAATTGATGCTAAGAAGGAACCAAGGCAAGGCGAAGATGAGGGTGGTTTCCCCGGCGTCCACTTGGCCCTTCTTGGCAGTGCGGTAGCGCCACAGGAGGAAGCCAGCCATCATGTAGAGCGTGAAGAAAACCGGATTGACGTAGAACTCAATTTGGTCCCAGCCGCGCAGCCACAAGGCGGTGTACATGAGGACACCAATGATGTGGACGAACCAGATTTTCTGCATGGCCGCTTCGAGGCTTCCGGTTTTCCCGTGGATGAACCGAGCGTACTCACCAAGAAGGAAACTACCGATGCCGCCGGCCCCAAACAAGAGGTAAATCGGAGGCGTGATGAAGATGAATTCGAGGGGCTGCTTGAACAAATCCGTATCTTGCAGAACGTGGAAGACACTGCCGGCCAGGACCCAGGCGGTGGCGCCGATGATGAGCTTGCAGTCCATGGGCTGCTTGAAGTGATTCAAGAGCTGGGCGATACCGATGATGCAGATGCCGAGCAAGACCGCCCAGGACGCGGTATTGACGAGGTTGTAACCGGCCTCGGCGATGATGCCGTTGCCACAATCGTAGACGCTGCTACCTGTGATGGCGTCCGCCTTGATGGGGCCCCAGTAGAATTTGCACACGAAGTTGCTGTAAATTGCATCGCGGGCAACCTTGGAACCGATCCACAACAGCAACGGAATGCCGAGCAGGAGGCCGGGCACGGTATACCAGGGGATGCGGTCGAGAAGGCCTTGGTCTGGGGTCTCGGACGCCTCGCTCATGGGGATTCTGGACCAAGGTGGATGTGGTTTAAGCCCGTCGGGTGCGGGTACCGCGCCAAATTGCATCTCCCAACAGAGTACGAGGGGTTGTTTTTGGGCAATGGCCCGCTGCATCGGTCTTTTTCATGAGGGCGGTCTGGCTCGATTCGTGGCTCGGCGTGTGGATGCAGTGGATGCATGGATGGCGTTCCTTGTTTTGATCTGGGGAACCGCCTTCGTGTCCATCAAGGTGCTTGGCGCCACACTGGACCCCTTCCAGTTGTCCTGGTACCGCTACATTCCGTTCTTGCTGGGCTTTGGCACCTGGATTTTGCTCAAGCGCCGTCATCGATTCAAGCTGATTACGGGCGGCGACTGGGTTCGCATCGCCATCGCGGGCGCCCTTGGCGTCATTGGCTACCACTTCCCATTGAATTGGGCACTCTCGGACATGACGCCGGGGCCCAGTGTCACTGGCGCCACGGGCGCGATTCTTGTGGCCACCACACCCCTGTGGACCATGCTGATGGCGATTGTGTCGCGCCAAGAGCGATTGGATGGGCGCAAGCTCATCGGCGGCCTCGTGGCGTTTTCGGGTGTCGCCTTCGTGGTGTTTCTCGGCACTGGCGAAGCGGAGTTCGTGGCCGCCAAGAAGACCCTCATTGCACTTCTTGCCCCAATTCTCTGGGGAGCTTACAGCATTCTTGCCAAGCCGCTGATTACCAAGTACGGCGGCTTGTTCATCAGTGGCCTCACCATGAGCCTCGGCACGTTGATGCTCTTGCCCCTCGGCGTGTTCTACGGCTTTGAGCCCCTGACTGCCCTTGATGGCATGGGCTGGTTCTGGCTGGCTTACGTCAGCATCGCTGCCACCCTCGGCGGCTACACCATTTGGAATCTGAGCCTTCGCCACCGAAGTGCCAGCGAGCTTACGTCCTACATCTACGCCATTCCTGTGGTAGCAACCCTGGCCGGCGCGCTCCTGATCCAAGAAGCGGTGTCGATCTACTTCCTCGTTGGTGCTGCCCTGGTTTTGGCGGGGCTGTTGATGATCAATCGCGCCCGATTGCTGCAAGCGGCCGCCGAGCCAATCCCTGCGGCAAAGCCTTGAAGCAAGGCAGGGTCGCCAACGCGTGCCCGCCATCGGCCTAGAGGACATTCAGCGTGCCCGAGAGATCATCGGGGACACCGTGCGCAATACGCCGGTGAAGCGCTCAACCACTCTATCGGCCATGACAGGCGGCGACATGCACCTGAAGCTGGAGAACTTCCAGCGCACGGGCTCCTTCAAGGTTCGAGGTGCTTTGAACAAGATTCACAGCCTCACCCGGCAAGAAAAACAAGCAGGCGTGGTGGCGGCCAGTGCCGGAAACCATGCCCAAGGCGTCGCGTATGCAGCCACAGCAGCAGGCGTACAATGTGACGTCTTCATGCCCTCCGACGC
>JBFJXT010000257.1:0-2877 GCA_041623015.1 Thermoplasmatota archaeon
ACTGACTCCGTGGGCGTTGCCTCCGTGTCAAGCCACGTGAACGGCCTCATGTACCGCGACATGGCAGTCCTCGGTAGCCTCGGCGTCGCGCTCGTGTTCATCTTGTTCCTGGCCTCGGCCGGGCGCCCTGCCGCCGTGATGGGTGGGTTCACCAGCCTCGGCGTCGGCCTCTTGTTGACCATAGGCACCCTTGGATGGCTTGGGGTTCCGTTCAACGTGCTCAACTTTGCCGTCCTGCCCCTCGTCATGGGAAACGGCATCGACTACAGCATCCACGTCCTAGCAGAAGCCCGGACAGACCGGCGAGGCTTTGGCAAGGGCCTCGGGCGCCACCTTGGCAAATCCCTTGGAGTGCCCATCATTTTGGTCACCCTCACCACATGCATTGGCTTGCTGACGCTTGGCACCAGCCGAAGCCCCTACCTTCGCCAAATGGGCATCCTTGCCGCCAGCAGCATCGCCCTCATTGCGGTGCTTAGTCTCACCTACTTGCCGGCGTTTTTGGCCACCTTTGCCAAGGGGGACCACAAATCCCGAGCGGCCCCCACGTTTGGTGCTGGCGTGTTTCTGGCCAGCGGCAAAATCGCCAAGAAGAATCCCCTCGCCGTTGCGCTGGTGGCGATCATGCTCTCTGGTGGCGGCTTGGTCGCCTTTGCATCCATGGATTACGAAGTGGACCTCCTGTCGGGAAGTCTGCCCAAGGACGATGCACTGATCGCGGCGCAGCGAGAATTTGAATCCGCATTCAAGACAGAGGACTCCTGGTTCCTGCTGTTCCAAGGCAACGTGGTGAGCGATGAGAGCTTTGCATTCCAAGAACGATTCCTAGAGGAGGTGACCGCGCGGGGCTTCCTGCAAGGCGCCAATGAGTCGTTCAATTTGCCCGCAATTGTCGAAGGCCATCGGCAACAACGCGCGGTTCCAGCGGGGGGCGTTTTGCTTCCCGTATTGCCCGCGGACCCCACCGAACTTCCAGAACCAGAAAGCGCCGAATCCGGCGTGGCGGCCTTGGAAGCCGAAGCTCCATACCGCCAAATCACCACGGCGCTCCTGTCCAAAGACCACAGTGTTGGCGCCCTCTACATGCTGCCCCTGCCAGAAGGAAAAGGCGTGGAAGCCACCGACGCCGCCCGGGCTGCATACAGAGACGCCGTATCCGCCGCCGAGCCCCCGGAGGACATGGACGTGCGCGTTTACAGCTACAAGCTGCTTGCTCGGGACTTCATGGCGGAAAGCCAAGCCAGCCTCACCGTCTTGTACGTGGTGAGTCTGATTTCCACGCTCATCTTGTTCTACAGCGTCACCGCCGACGTGCGCGCCACTGCCATCGTGGCCCTGCCTGTCTTGATGTCCAGTTTGTGGTGGTTTGGGCTCCTGAAACTGACCCTCGGCAGCATCGGCGTCTACCAATTGATTTCCTTGGTGTTCATCACCAGCATCGGCAGCGACTACGTGGCCTACCTCGTCTACAAGTACCGAGACACAGGCGATTGGCAAGCGACCTTGCGCACCACCGGACGCGCCGTGCTGTTCTCCGCCCTCACTGACGCAGGTGCATTCTTGGTGTTCAGCACCACCCGCATCAAGAGCGGCGGGCAAATGCTCCTGGGAGCTGCGTTGGCCGTCACCGCGATCTTTGCCGCCACATGGCTCGTGGTGCCGGGATTGCTGCGCTGGCTGCGCGTCCGTCAGGCCAACGGTGAAGTCTCCGTGCCCGATTCTGGTTCGTGAAACGCTGGCCTTGGTACGTCGCCGCGGGATTTGCCGTCATCCTTGTGGCTCTGTTTGCCGTGTACGCAACGCTGTTTACGGGCTGGTTCCGCGATGATTTGCCGGCCTTCGAGCCCGCCGACAATGTCACCCTAGAATTTTCCTTGCTGGCAGACGGATTCAACCAACCCACGTACTTCACCCACCACAATGGAAGCATCCTCGTGATGGAGCAGCGGGGGATCGTCTGGCAACTGCACGACAACGGCACAAGAAGCGAGTGGCTGGACATTCAAGACCGGGTGCGAACCGGCGCCGAGCGAGGGCTCCTTGGGCTCGCCGTGGATGCAAACGGCACCGCGTATGTCCATTACAGCGACAACGACGGCGACACGGTGCTTAGCCGCATCAAAGCAGACACAAACGGAACCCTCGACCCCGCAACCGAAGCGATTCTCCTCACCCAAAACCAGCCCTACCCCAACCACAACGGCGGCTCCGTGGCGTTTGGACCCGACGGTTACCTCTACTTGGGACTCGGAGACGGAGGCCTTGCCGCCGATCCCCAAGGCAACGGCCAGAACACGAACACCATCCTCGGCGCCATCCTCCGCCTCGATGTCTCTGGCACCGGCCCCGCCGAAGGAGCACCTGGCAATCCATTCATCAACGGCGGCGGAGACCCACGCATTCTCCACTATGGCTTGCGCAATCCATGGCGCTTCAGTTTCGACGCCGACGGCGGCCTCTGGATTGGCGATGTTGGCCAAGATCACGCGGAAGAAATCAACCACGCGCCCCCCGGCGCCAGCGGCTTCAACTTTGGCTGGGTCGCCTACGAGGGGAGTCAAAAGTACCGCGATGGCGACGCCCCCGGACACGTACCCCCGGTTTCAGAGTACGACCACGACGGTGGCCACTGCTCCGTCACTGGAGGCTACGTTTGGGACCACCATGATGCTGGTGCTCTGCGGGGCACCTACATCTTTGGAGACTACTGCTCCGGCGCCATCTGGAGCCATGATCCTCTGACATCAGAGACAACGCGCGCGGGAACCTTTGATGGCCGCATCAGCAGTTTTGGAGTGGATGAAGTAGGGAGAGTGTATGTGGTGGGGCATGGCGGAGCCATCTCCCATCTGCGCGTCAGCTAGGTGCCGCTACGCC
>JBFJXT010000258.1:0-2795 GCA_041623015.1 Thermoplasmatota archaeon
ATATCCGGTGCTTCGTGCGTTCAATATCGATGGCGTGGTAGTCCCGGCCCTTGGAGTTGCGTCCGGCGGGTGGGCAGTCCCCATAGGGGCGATTGAATTCTCCGCGCCTCGAATGTCGTATCACGACTGGCATAGTTTGGGTGGGGAGTCGCCTCGGCAATTGGTGATTGCAGCCGTGGATTCCAAAGTTGCACGCCGAGACATCCAATTCGGCATGCATCGTGAGGTGCTCAACGTCTGGACAGATTCCGGTCCTGGAATTAGTACGTGGGGCCGGGATTTTCATGCTATCAGCTCCAAAGCGTGCATGGCATGCATGTACCACGAATCCATTGACGACCCGGGGGATCGGTTGGCGTATGAGGCGCGCCAAGTCGGATGGCCGGTAGAACGGGTCCGCGAACACTTCGAGAATCCTAGCCTAAGTCTTTCGGAACGAGATTTGGATGACCTGCGAATTCAATTCGGATTCTCGGAGCAGGAAATCCAAGCCTGGCGGGGCAAATCCCTCCGCACATTCGTCACGGGCCTATGCGGCATGGGAACCCACATGAGCAACGATCGCCGGGGGGCTCCACCATTGCCACATGTTCCGGTGATCGTCGGAATCCAGGCTGCCGCGGCACTGTTGCTTCGTGCACTTGGTTGGCAAGGTCCGCCCCGCGTCAATGGAAACGCGCTAAACTCGGCGAGCGCATCCTATGCCCTGCCCGCCTTGAATGCTCACGCAGACTGTCTTTGCCAAAATAAGCGGGTACAAAATTGGTTCAACGGCTACTGGAAGCTGTCTGACTGACTTACCGGCTCCGTTGGTTTAACGAGTGCAATGGAGTTGTCCCCACGACCCAGCCTAACACTTCGCTCGATCCGACGCGCTTCACTCGCGGCTTACCTCAACCGCTAGGCCTGCAAAACCCTCACCCTCGCCTCAATACCCCAACAACCACCAACCCAAGCACCAACACCCAAACCGAAACCGCAGGCGCATTCTGGTCCTCTCCTGGCAATCCTTGGCTAACTTGCTCAGTCGTCATGGCCATTTTGTCTTCACAGGGCCCCATTGGCACAAGGTCGAAGGCGTAGTCTGCGCGGTCTTGGGTGGGGTTGTTGAGTCCTGTGTCGCCGGGATTTGGGCCACTGACGGACAGGGAGGGGCTCCCGATGTCTCCGGTGTTGTTGACTCCGTATTGTTTTTCGAAGTCACTCCATGGGATGAGGAAACTGAATGCGTTGTTGGTCCATCTGACTTCGTACCATTCTGGCGAATCCCATCGCATGGTCGAAATTCGCTCGTAGAGGCTGTCTCTTTGCCAGGTCCAACTTGGGCGATTTCCGCCGGCGGATCGTCCTCCATCCTCGAAGCCAATCCAATAGCTGTAGGTGAATCCGTCGACGGTGCGAGGATCGCCGCCAAGCTGCCCGGTCAGGATGATTCCTTCATCGGTCCATTCCATGGAGACATTGAGCACATCGGCTGGCGTGGTGTCTAGGGCGGGCGTTGATGGTGTGGCTTGATCGCCAGCAGCATCACGGGCATACTGTAAGCAAGGTTCCCCTGCCGCCATGGCACCGGGAACCAAAAATAGAACCAAAATTATCAGATTAGAAATCCGCATAGCGGTTCATTGGAATTCGTTGTTTAGCTTTAGGGGTCGCCGCGAGGTCTCATTTGGGGCAAAACATTGGCTCACGCAGGCGCCGGCCGGGGTGCGGGTGAACCCGCCTCGGCCTACGCGGCCCGACTACCCGTCGGAAGGTTGTGGACGTCCACCCCTCGCCTTCCCCAAACCACCGCCAATAATCCCCCCGTGGCAAACATGACGAGGGAGTAGAATGCGGGTGAGAGGGCTGCGGTGGCGGAGTCGAGTTGGGTGGTGGCAAGCAGGATGCCGAAGGTGCCGTTTTGGAAGCCCACTTCGATGACGATGCTGCGGCGTTGGGGGCCTGTGGTGAGTTGTCCTAGGAGCCATCCGGCGGTCATGGCGGCGAGGTTGAGGGCGATGGCAGCGGGGACAGTTTGTGCGGCTTTGTCCCAGAATCCGACGCGGTTTTCGAGGATGGCGCCGGCGACGACGATGATGAGCACGATGATGCCGGCGATGCGAAACGGTTTGTCAGCCTTGGCTGCGACGGCGGGCTTCCACCTGGCCGCAAGGATGCCGGCGGTGACGGGGATGGTGATGACCACGAGGACGAGTCCAGCTACGTCGAGGAATGGCAGGGTGGCGTGGATGCCGTCGCCGTAGAGGAGCTTCGTTGTGCCCAGGAGCACGAGGGGCGTGACGAACAGGGCGGTGAGGCTGGTGATGGCGGTGAGCACGATGGACAGTGCGGTGTCGCCTCGGCATAGATGGCTGAGGACGTTGCTGGTGGCGCCGCCGGGAAGTGCACCGAGCAACAGGAAGCCGAGGGCGATGTCGCGTTCCATGCCGGTGGGGTGAAACACCACCACAACCAGAATCGCGAGCAAAGGGAGCGCCACGAGTTGCCCCGTGAGGCCAATGATGAGGCCACGGGGCTTCAGGGCGGCTTGGCCAAATTGCTTGGCGGGGGTTGCGAGGCCCATTCCGAACATCAGCACGGCGAGCACGGCGGGCAGCACAACGTCCGTGATGACGCTGGTTTCCAGTTCAGCCACGATGGCGGCATTGGGGAGGGCGTACTAAAGTTGGAATCAATGGATTTCCAAGGGTCATGAGGCTTCTATTCGGTAGAGAGGTTAACTTCGGGATGATTGGCTCCAATCCAGTACGCCACGGATTCGCCCTCCTTGTTGAATGCCACCACGGTCCTTG